>JBOIGK010000204.1:0-3722 GCA_050742695.1 Advenella sp.
GTGGTGGGCAGTAGTCCTGCTGGGCACCCTGATCGTCTATTTCTTCCTGAGCGCCTGGTATAGCGGAAGCGTTGAGCGCGCTGCATACAAGACCGTGCCCGCCGATACGGCGGCCCAATTGATTGGCCGCCTGTCTGCCGATGGCCGGGATGTGCTCGGCTGGGTCTGGCGCGACCGCAGCGAACCCATCAATATCGGTAACCTGAAAACCACCAAGGATGAACTGGATAACAATCGGGTCAGCAAACTGGCTCAGATCCGGGAACAGGAACGGCTGCTGGGCCCGGGCCCAGCGGTGGCGGCAGACAATCGCATTGCCGCCACACTGGCACAAACCCAGGCGCAAGATGAGCCTGCCCCGGTGCCGACCCTGCGGCCAGAACCTGCAGCGGCCAAACCCATCGCGACCGACCCCCGCCCAACACCGCCGGCTGTCGGCGCGGCAACTGCTGGCACGCTGGGTTCAGCGTCCAGCGCCGCAGCCAGTGCCCCAGCCGTTGAACCGGTAATCGCCAGCAACACACCGGCCACCCGGCAGGAAACGGACCAGGCGCCGGCCTCTGAACCGAAACGCCCGGCCAACGTGGCAGACGCGCCAACCGGTGTGGTCAAGCCCACGCAGAACGAACCGGCAATTGCTGAGGAACCGGCCAAAGAGCAACCCACGGTCTCGAGCTCCGAACAGACGGAACCGACCATTGGCCGCGCCGAAACCACGCATCTGCGCCCGCCGCGCGATGAGGTCAAACATACCATTACCTGATCAAAACTGAAGTTATCGGGGCGCAGGTGGAAAAAACACTTGCGCCCCGGGGTAATTTTTCTTATAGTTAAGGCATGAAGAGCCAGCCCGCATTTTCTCGCAACGCTTTAACCGGTCGCAACACAGCTTGCGCCGCGGCTAAGCTGTGGGCTGCCGCTACACCTGACGCAACGCTTTCTGCCGTTGCCTCCCCCTCTTCTTCTCTGCTACTGCTACCGATCGGTTGTCGAGCCTAGAGCGTTCGTGGCAGTTCGACAGCCCCTGTACAAGCCACAAGGATTCCGTTTTATTATTCTGAATCCCGGCGTCGCTGCTTAACTCCAGTCTGTTCGCACCGGGATTCTCCCCAAAATAGGTGCATCATGATCTCCAACCCCGCTTCCAAATACATTCCTTTCAAGGCGTTCGAACGCGATTTCTCGGAACGCACGTGGCCCAGCAAAAAAATCGAGCATCCTCCCATCTGGATGAGTACCGATCTGCGCGATGGCAACCAGTCTCTTATCGAGCCCATGAGCATCGAGCGCAAGTTGCGTTTTTTCAAGCACCTGGTCAAAATCGGCTTCAAGGAGATTGAAGTTGGCTTTCCCTCCGCCTCCCAGACAGATTTTGACTTCGTTCGCATCCTGATCGAAGAAAACCTCATTCCCGATGATGTCTTGATCATTGTGCTGACCCAGTCGCGCGAAGACCTGATCAACCGGACGGTGGAAGCGGCGGCCGGCGCCCGCCAGGCCATGGTGCACCTGTACAACGCCTGCGCCCCCGCATTTCGCAAAATCGTCTTCAATATGAACAAGGACGAGGTCAAAAACATTGCCACCTCCGGTACGGCAATGATCAAAAAGGCCATGAGCCGACACCCCGAAACCAAATGGCGCTATGAATACTCTCCTGAAGTGTTCAGCACCACCGAGCCGGAATTTGCAGTGCAAGTGTGTAACGCGGTGGCCGAGGTTTGGCAGCCTACCGCGACAGACCGGATCGTGTTCAACCTGCCTGCGACCATCGAGGCCACCACGCCAAATATGTACGCAGACCAGATCGAATGGTTCTGCAACAATGTCAATAATCGCGAAAGCGTCATTGTCAGCGTGCACCCGCATAATGACCGCGGCACAGCCGTTGCCGCCGCTGAGCTGGCTGTTATGGCCGGTGCCGACCGTATCGAAGGCTGCCTGTTTGGCAGTGGCGAGCGTACGGGTAATGTGTGTCTGGTCACCCTGGCGCTCAATTTGTACACCCAGGGCATTCACCCTGGTCTGGACTTCTCCGACATAGACGACGTGCGTCGCACAGCAGAATACTGCAACCAGTTGCCCGTACATCCGCGTCACCCCTACGCAGGCGACCTGGTCTTTACCGCCTTCTCGGGCTCGCACCAGGACGCCATCAAGAAAGGCTTCGCCGTGCAAAAAGAAGACGGCGTCTGGGAAGTACCTTATCTGCCAATTGATCCGGCCGATCTCGGACGCAGCTATGATGCAGTCATCCGGGTGAACAGCCAGTCAGGCAAAGGCGGCGTCTCTTATCTTTTGGAAAACGAACGCGGCCTGAACCTGCCGCGCCGCCTGCAGATCGAGTTTTCCCGCGCCATCCAGCGCGTGACCGACGAGACCGGTACGGAAGTCAACGGCAATGCCGTGTTCGATATATTTGAAAAAGAGTACCTGAAACAGACTACGCCATGGAAACTGGTGCGCCACCAGATCAATAGCAAGGCCGATGGCGAAACCGGCGACCAGTTCAGCATTCGCGCCGAGCTTGAGGTGGACGGTCAGGTCAAAGTCGTGGAAGGAAGCGGCGAAGGCGCCATTTCGGCTTTCATCAACGCCCTGAATCTGCCTATCCGCTTTATGGATTATCACGAACACGCCATGGGATCCGGCGAAAAAACATCTGCCGTCTGCTATGTGGAACTGCGGCTCGGTGAATCTGCTACCGGTTTTGGCGTGGGCATTCACAAGGACATCGTTACTGCGTCATTTGTGGCCGTCCTGAGCGCGGTGAACCGCCATCTGAACCAGCAGGCCAAAGAAGGCGCCGCCCTGCGCGAAGTCGCTTAACAGTCCAAGGTGGTCCAGCCGGGCTCGTCACCTGCTTGCGGCAGGGGCGGGCCTGCATTGCAGCTTTATTGTCGCAATAAAGTGCGTTTCGGGCACCTGGCCTGTGTCTTTGCAACCCGATGCGCCCGTTTGCTTTGCTTGCTGGCGCAATGCCAGCGGACATCAAAAGGACATCAAAAGGACGTTAAATGGACGTTGAAAGGGCAACGCAACGGGCAGCATCATCCCGGGTTGCGACCGGCGCATATTATTCCCAGGCAAACACCATCGTCATGCCAATGCGATCCTAACCGACAAGGGCTGATACCTGCGTGCGTTAGCATCGCATTAATCAACCCTTGCGTGCGTACCAGGAAAACCGCTAACCAGGCCTTGTATACCGATCGGATCGGCAACGAGCCTGCGCTATTTACCAGGCGCTGCCTTTTTCCCAGACCACTTCCTTACCCGCTGCCTTAGCCTGACGCATCATGTCCAGCAACGGGTAGGCACGACGGCGCAAGCTCACATTTTCACTGATAGGATGCACGGCGACCTCGTCGTCCTCGTCTTCGCGATCCTTGTCATCAAACTGATGATCAGGCGCAGAACCCGGGTCCGCATTGATAGCCTGCTCCAGTTGACGGATGGCTTCTTCCAGCTGGGCTACTGTAAAGACGCCCATTTCAGGCACGGTGTCATACTCACGGCCTGCCGCCTGCAATACCGTCCTGGCCTGCTCGGCCATCATCAGGACATCGCCAGCTATATCCGAACGAAAAGTAATCAGCATACGGTTTTCCTCATTAGATATTTTATTGGACTGCGACCACTGCAAATGCATTCAAAAGGTGATGATACGCATTTTTCAGGTTATTGGTCATGCGAACCCGTCCTCGCTCAATTTTTCCTGC
>JBOIGK010000205.1:0-2957 GCA_050742695.1 Advenella sp.
GTGTTCACAACTACGGTTTGATGACGTGCCAGACGTCCTTGACGCCATCGCCGGTCATGTCGCCCGGTTTGCTGTCTTTCTTGAACAGGTATAGCGGCTGTCCCTTGTATGCCCATTGTGACTGGTCACCATCACGTTTGATCACATCGTAATCGCCGGATTTTTTATCTTCCGCAGTGGCCATCAGCGGTGGCCAGTTGTCTGCGCATTGGCCCGAGCATGCACTTTTTCCCGGTGTTTCTTTGTCCTTGTCAAAGGTGTATAACGTCATGCCTTTGCTGTCGACCAGTACGCCATTTTCAGTTTTGACCGGTGGTTCGCCCGCGTGGGCTGCGCTGCCGACAAATCCTGCACCGGCCAGGGCCAATATGCAAGATAGTAGTGCTTTGTTCATGAGAGTCTCCTTGAGGATGATCGCCGCCGCCGGCGATACATTGCAAAGGATACGCCTTATCGGATTAATTGCATATGGCATGGCTACGGCATGGCGGATATTTTTTGCCGCCAGCAGCTCGCGTTGTTACAGGTGTCTGCTCTTGTCTTAATTGTTATTTTTGGAGATAAACGGCTGCCTGTGCGGCCATGGTGATCCGCCCTGGGTTCGGTCACAGGAAGGCAATGGTAAAGGCGTAGTATAGTAGGACCTTGTTTTCTTTTGCATATCGTTTTTCCGGAGAGTCTGCCGATGACCTTTGAAGATCCCCACCACATTGGCACCATAGAACAACTGACCGCTTTGTTTGGTACGCCGGGCGAGGCGTCACTGAAAAAGGAAGTGGACCATATACATCCATTGTACCGGCCGCTGATCGAGGCCTCTCCATTTGCCATTCTGGCCACCAGCGGTCCGGACGGGCTGGATGCTTCTCCGCGTGGCGATCCTGCCGGGTTTGTCCAGATTGAAGATGAACGCACGCTGTTGCTGCCTGAAAGGCGGGGAAACAATCGCATCGACAGCTTGCGCAATTTGCTCGCCGATCCACGTTTGGCCGTCCTGTTTCTGGTTCCCGGGATGGGAGAAATGCTGCGCGTCAACGGTACCGCACACATCAGCGTCGCGCCGCCATTGCTGCAACGTCTGGCCATGCGTAACAAGCCGCCGCAATGCGTGATTGTCATGAAAGTGGAGCGGGTCTTTTTTCAGTGTGCCCGCGCCATCCAGCGCTCCGGTTTGTGGAATCCTGCGCCGGAACGAGACCAATTGAACGTGCCAACCGCGGGCACGATTCTGGCGGGCCTGACCCACGCGCAGATCGACGGTGAAAAATATGATCGTGAGCTGCCGCAACGCCAGCGCGATACGCTGTATTGAACGCGCCAGGGTGGCACGCCAAATTTTGAAAAGCGCTTGCCAATACTGATGTTCCTGCACTGAGCGGGCCAGGTCTGTCTGTGCGCAGATATTCCTGAGGCGTTCAAGATAACCCGACAGCTTATTGCGGCAACCATTTCTTGCGACATCTATCGCAACAGAGCCACCCCTGGAATGCCAAATTCGCTTGAATCAGGGTAATTACTATTATATTTCAATCATCATACGTATTATGATTGTGATCATGATACCTCGACAAACAATACACGATGACGTTCTGAACCGCCTGGGCGCAGATATCTGCACTGGTGTATACCCCGCCGGGGCAGTGCTGCCGCCGGAGCCGGATCTGTGCGAACTGCTGGGTGTAAGCCGCATTGTCGTCCGGGAAGCGGTCAAGTCACTTAGCGCGCGCGGCTTGGTATCGGTGCGTCGCCGTACTGGCACACTGGTGCAATCATCGGAAAACTGGCAGCTATTTGATCCCAAAGTCGTCGTCTGGCGTGCCAGCTCGGGCATGATCGATGAAAAGTATATTGCCGATCTGATGGAGCTGCGACGCGTGATTGAGCCGGCTGCGGTTCGGTACGCGGCGCAACGGGCCAGCGCCGAAGATCTTGCGCTTATGCGTCATCATTTGGATGCCATGGCAAATGCAATTAATGGCAAGGGTGAGTATGTGCCGGCAGATCTGGCTTTCCATGGCGCCATTCTGGATGCTTGTCATAACCAGTTTCTGCGTCAAATGCAGCAGGCAATCAATGTGATTCTTGAAGTTAGCTTTGATTTATGCATACAGGTGCCAGACGGACCAGCCCGTTCCCAGCCTTTGCACGAGGCATTGCTTTGGGCTATTGCTGCACGCGATCCTGTGCAGGCGGAACAGGCCGTGCTGGAAATTATCGAGCGTGCGGAAAACGATTTGCATGCCAGTGTAAATAAGTCAATGGTGACCAATCCTCATGAAAATAACCAAAATTGAAACGCTGCGTACCCAGGAATTTTTCAACGTCATTTGGGTGCGCATTCATACCGACAGCGGCGTGGTGGGGCTGGGTGAAACGTTCTATGGTGCCGGTGCCGTGGAAGCGCACATACATGAGACGCTGGCCATCCGTTTGCTGGGGCAGAACCCATTGCATATTGAAGCCTTGCATAAGGAAATGCTGAACCTGCCCATGGCGCAATCGTCTACCGGGGCGGAATATCGTGCGGCGTCGGCAATCGATATAGCGCTTTGGGATCTGTTTGGCAAAGTCTGTAACCAGCCTGTGCACCAAATGCTCGGCGGGCTATGCCACGACAAAATCAGGGTGTACAACACTTGTGCCGGCTACAACTATGTGAGATCGAAAAATATCAAGCCGGTGTCCAACTGGCAGATCAACAAAGGACAGGAAGGTCCTTATGAGGATCTGGATGGTTTCATGAATCGTGCCGATGAACTGGCGCTGGACCTGCTCGAGCAGGGCATCACCGCCATGAAAATCTGGCCGTTCGATCCACCGGCCATTGAGAACAAAGGCTTGTTCATTGATGCCCGGCAGATGAAAAAATCGCTGGAGCCGTTTGAAAAAATTCGCAAGGCGGTCGGCGACAAAATGGACATTATGGTGGAGTTTCATTCCTTGTGGAATTTGCCCGC
>JBOIGK010000206.1:0-11365 GCA_050742695.1 Advenella sp.
ACTGCATGGCGACATCCACCACGACAATATTCTGGATTTTTCGGATCGTGGCTGGCTGGCCATCGACCCCAAGGGGCTACTGGGCGAGCGGGGCTTTGACTATGCTAATCTGATTCTGAACCCCGACTTGCCCACCGTAACCGACCCGGTTCGCTTCTCTCGCCAGGTTCAAGTCGTATCGCAGGCGGCCAACCTGGAACGTCATCGCTTGTTATGCTGGGTTCTGGCGTTTGCCGGCCTGTCTGCGGTCTGGTTCATGCAGGACGCAAACGAGGCGCAGGCACAGCAGGACCTGAACGTAGCGCGCCTGGCAATACAGGCCCTGTCACTGAACCCGAATTAACTGCGCGCCGCCTGTTCATTCCAGCGTAAAACCAGCCTTGATACTGACCTGCCAGTGGGCCACTTTGCCGTCGACAACGTGCCCCCGGGTCTCTGTAACGGAAAACCACTGAATGTTCCTGACCGTCTCATTGGCTTTGGCCAATGCGTTGCTCACTGCGTCTTCGATGCTGTTTTTTGATGAACCTGTCAGTTCAATATGCTTATAGACATGATCGCTCATGGCGCTGCTCCCTGTAGTGTGGATCGGCACTTACCATGTTACGGCGATTGGAAAATATATGCAATTATTGAATCGTGGATTTTGTGGATGCATATACGACCACGATCTAAAAACAGCGTTCAAAGTGAAAAACACACGCGGAGCCGATTGGTCTTGCATATTAGTCTGCGGTAAAAGCAGTTCCATACGTCTGCACCAATGTTTCCTGACTTTCGTAAATTGTCTTTTTTAACTCAACGACAAACTCGTTCGCCACCAGCGAACGGGATGCGCCAGCAGCTCTAATCAACAATGTTTTAAGACCAATGTACGGCCTTAACGGTCTTGCCACCAATCCTGGAAACGTAAGGGAGGTCAACAGATAGGGCTCTACAAGTGCAATACCGGCGCCATAATAGGACATCATGATTCCGGTTAGCGACAAACTGACCTGAACGCTGACGACGGGCGCCACCCCTGCATCAGCCAGGGCGCGATCAACATAACCTCTTAGCACCGCCTGAGGCAAGTACGTAATTATCGGATATGGCGTCAAATCCTTTAAATCGATTTCTTCATATTTTGCCAGAGGATGTGTCTCAGGTAATACGCAAGCAATGGCAGAATGCACCAGCACTTCAGCCTCAACTGCTTTGCTCAAAGACTCATAATTGTAAGCAAGACCAAGCTCCGCCTCACCGATCGCAACACGCTCGGCCACTTGCGGCGAAGTCAGGGACTGAAGCGCCACCTGGACTGATGGCCTTGACTGCAGAAAATTTGCCACGGCTTTTGTCAAATAGCCGTTAGCGATGGGAAATGCTGCGGCCAGCGACAAATTACCCAATCTGCCTCCTGCCAAATCTTGCACCTGCCGATCAACGGCATCCAGACGGCCGAATACCGCCGCGACATCTGGAAACAATGCACGCGCTTCCGCTGTAGGAATCAGCCGGCCTCCCGTCCGCTCAAATAGCTGAATTTTCATCCGTGATTCAGCCTGCTTGAGCATCTCGCTGACTGCGGGCTGCGAGACATGCAGCGAGCGCGCAGCTGCGGTAATCGAACCTGTCCTCATGATGGCGTGGAATACTTCAAGATGGCGGAAATTGATCATTGCTGGGGTCCGGTAGGTTACGGCAACTATAAGTATAGATTATGAACCACCCATAAAAAACGATTTGCTACCTATCCCCCCCCCAGTCATAATTCGCTCAACAATAATAATCCGCGGATTCATTTGAGTTACTACAGCAAAATACATCAGGAGCAAAAATGCAAACTCCCACTCTGGCACGCACGATTCGTTCAGTGATCATTTGTGGTCTGGTGGCGCTAGGGATCGGTAGGGAAACGGTCTGGGCCAGCGTCACCGACTATCCGGACAGACCGGTAAAAATTATCGTTGGATATGGGCCAGGTGGAACCGGCGACCTGACAATCCGTATCATCGCGCAAAAACTATCTCAATCACTCGGTCAGCCCTTTGTTGTTGAAAATCGGCCCGGCGCCGGCGGCATCGTGGCATCACAAATGGCACAGAAAGCCAAGCCTGATGGCTATACATTGAATTTCATTGCTGCCGGCAATTTCGCAATGACACCCTCTCTTTTCAAGTCTCTGCCATTTGATCCTATCGAAGATTTCGACATGGTCTCGTTGCTCGGCACATTCGGATTTGCATTGATCGTCAACGGCAAATCTGAGATGCACACATTGCAGGATCTGATCGAGCAAGCGAAATCGAAACAAAATGATTTTTTTATTGCCACCGTTTCTGTAGGCAGCGCTCAATACCTTTCAGCACAAATGTTCAAATCGATGGCCGGATTGAATATCAACATCGTACCGTACAAATCTTCTGCTGAGGTTATTCGTGCTGTGCGAGCCGGCGATGTTGATGCCGCTTTCGAAACAATTGCTCCTCTTATTTCCCACGTCTCGTCCGGCGATATTCGTGCGATCTCAGTCACAGAGAAAAGTCGTTTTTCAGGACTGCCTGACGTTCCCACGATAAGCGAAAGCGGCCTGTCGGATTATGCTGTCTCCGCCTGGAATGGGTTGGCCGCACCCCAGGGAACACCGCCCGACATTATTGCCAAGCTCAATTTTGCAATTCATCAGGCAGTACAAGCCAGTGACACGCAGCGGCAATTCCAGCTGCTTGGTGTAACTGCAAAATCCAATACACCGGGACAAATGACTCAATTACTTCGCACAGACACAGACTGGTGGAAACAGGTCATTGAGGACGCAGGTATCCCTAAGCAGTAATGATTCTTAACCATAAGTGTGACCAGACATGAAAAAAATATACATACTCGACGCGTTTCACGAAGCAGGTATCACGCTTGCAAAGCAGCACGCGCACATTGTCCGTTGGCCGGACCCGGAAATGGCCAATTGGCCGGAAAACGCCGACGGCGTCATGGTCAGAATGACTCCCATCACGGGAGCCGAGCTGGCCAGAGCGAAAAATGTAAAGATCATCTGCAAACAAGGCGTAGGCGTAGACACCATCGATCTGGATGCAGCGAAACGACACAATATACCTGTATGCAGAACACCTGGCGTAAACAGCGAAGCGGTGGCCGAGCTGGCCTTCTCTTTGGCGCTTAGCGTTACGCGCCGTATCGCACGGTTTGATCGCATGTTGCGTGCCGGCGAAAAAATTGTTCGCCCCGATCATTTGGGCCTACAAATGGAAGGAAAAACAGTCGGGCTGATAGGTATGGGCAATATCAGTACCCGTGTAGCAAAAAAATGGATTGGCGCGTTTGGAGCCCGCATCTTCGCATACGACCCTTATGCACCGGAGAACGCCTGGAGTGACATTCCTCATACCCGTTGTCACTCGCTGGAGCAAGTGCTGTCACAGGCGCATGTCCTTTCGCTCCATCTTCCCCTGACGCCTGAAAGTCGCCATCTGATCGGACACGACCAGCTCAAAGCAATGAAAGCGGATGCCGTCATTGTCAACACGTCACGAGGCGGAATTATCGACGAAAAGGCCTTATTTGAGGTCATGCACGGTGGACATCTCTATGGAGCCGGACTGGATGTGTTCGAACAGGAACCCCCCTCCTGCGATCATCCTCTGCTCTCTCTTCCCAATGTAGTTGCAACACCACATGCGGCAGGCGGCACCCAGGAAACACAGGAAAGAAGTTCATTACAGGTTGCACAGCAGGTCATAGACGTCCTAAATGGGCTGCCGCCTAGCAACCAGGTCAACTGACGTCGCCACGAAAAAGACATCTCCATTCACGCAATAGGAAAATAAATGAACCCCAAAGCCAACGATATTCTGAAAAACAATGTTCGTGAAAAACTGGCAAAAAATGAGCTCGTCTCTTCAATGACTGTACGCCTGGTCCGTGGAATCGAAATTGCACAAATTGCTAAAACAGCAGGATTCGACTCTATATATATAGATATGGAGCACAGTAGTCTCTCCATGGATACGACCGGACAAATTTGTATGGCTGCGCTCAGTATCGGCATCGCTCCTTTTGTCCGTGTACCAGCAAAAAGTCCGGAATGGATTTCTCGCGTGCTCGATGCCGGTGCGCTAGGCATTATTGCGCCTCACATTACATCCGCCCACGAAGCACAGAAGATCGTTTCCTATGCAAAATTCCAGCCTGAGGGAGAACGCTCGGCCGCTGGCGGGCTTCCTCATCTGGAATACCGAGCCATTCCAGCAGCCCAGGCTTATCCGGTCTTGAACAAAGCAACAATGGTCATCGTGCAGTTTGAAACGGCGAGTGCAGTGGACAAAGCAGATGAAATACTGGGTGTCGACGGTGTTGACATGGTATTGATCGGGACCAATGATCTGACAGCCGATATGGGTATACCAGGTCAATATGACCACCCTTTGGTCGAAAAAGCATTTTCGAGCACCATAGCAGCATGTAAGAAGGCAGGAAAGCATTGTGGCGTCGGAGGGCTGTCCTCCAGACCTGACCTGGTAGACAAATTTGTAAAAATGGGCGCTCGATACGTCTCCACCGGAACTGACATCGCATTTTTGCTGTCAGCGTGTACTGCCAAGGCAAAACAGGTCACCGATATTCAATATACGTGATTGACTGCGAAGAGCGAGGTGATCATGTCAGAACACAATAGCAGCACGATAGAGTTTGTCATGCCAGAAAATGCATGCGACTGTCATACGCATGTTTTTGAAAAGGAAGACTTGTACCCGTTCTCACAGCAGAGAACTTACACACCGGGGCCTGCCCCGTTGAGTGGATTGTTATCACATTTGAAACACTGCGAACTTGGTCGGGTAGTTCTGGTGCAACCGTCGCCGTACGGATCTGACAATTCGTGTCTGTTGGACGCTTTGAATAAAATTCCGGAAATAGGACGAGGCATTGCTGTAATTGACCGGTGCACGACAGACGCACAATTGAAGGCAATGCATGAAGGGGGGGTCAGAGGTGCTCGTGTCAATCTGCAGACTCACGGGATCAGTGATCCCCTATATGCGGAAAACGAGTTGAAATGGGTAGCCTCCAGAATCGCTGCATTCGGGTGGCATGTACAGATATTTACCAATCTACATGTATTGGATCATTTATACAAAACAATCCTTTCACTTCCTACCGGCGTCGTTGTCGATCATTTTTCTCAGGCAAGCGCCACCCTGGGAAACAAGCAAATGGGGTTCCCGCGACTACTGGATCTGATGGCACATGGAAAAGTATGGGTCAAAATGTCAGCAGCCCAGCGCATTTCAACACTTACTGACTGCGCCGACGTAGAGCCGATAGCTCGCTCACTAATACAAGCCAATCCTGAACGCGTGATTTGGGGAAGCGACTGGCCACATCCCGGCGCACGACCCGGTCAGCCCCGTAGCAAAGAGAGCATAGAGCCATTCAATGATGTGGACGACATTCAAGCGCTCAATCGCATCGCGCTCTGGACTCATTTTGACGACCATCTACAAAAAATACTCGTGGATAACCCGAGAAAACTCTACGGTTTCAATTCTTGAAATCGAGATCAAGTCCTAGAGGAGACAACTCATGAATAACAGAACATCCGCCATACGGCGCAAAGTCCTGCGATACACACTGAGTCTATGCGCAACATTTGCATTTGCACAGAGTTGGGTACAAGCCCAGGAATCATCGCAACCGTTGCAGATCATTGTACCGTTCGCCCCCGGCGGCAGTAACGACATTGTAGGCCGTGCAGTAGCCAATTTACTCACTGCTCGCCTTCATCGCAGCGTCATCATAGAAAACAAACCAGGAGCGGGAGGCACGATTGGATCGGAAAAAGCAGCCCGAGCCACGCCTAACGGCAATACGCTTTTACTCATCTCCTCCACATTCACCATGAATCCGTCTGTCATGAAACTGAACTACGATCCCGTTCATTCATTTATTCCAGTCGCAATGTTAGGTCAGGGCCCAAGTGTCATTGCAGTCAACTCATCCCTGCCGGTCAACTCAATCAAGGAGCTTATTTCCTACACGAAAGAGAATCCCGGAAAGGTAAATTTTGGCTCTTCGGGTGTCGCGAGCTTTCAGCATTTTGCTATTGAGTTGTTCAAGCTGAAAACAGGCGCGGATTTGACTATCGTCCAGTACAGAGGTGGTGCCCCTGCACTTGTCGATCTCGCCTCGGGAAATGTGCAGGTTGCGTTAGGCAGTTTGATTCAGATGCAGCCGTACATAAACTCTGGAAAAGTGAAAATACTGTCGATCGCAGGTCCGGAACGCGTTGCACTGATTCCTGATATTCCGACACTCAAGGAGGAAGGAATTGACGTCGATGCAAGCAATTGGTGGGGCATCATGGCTCCGAAAGGGACTCCCAGCAAAGTGGTCGAATCGCTTCATAAAAATATTAATGCAGTGCTTTCCGATAGCAAGCTAAAAGACAGCCTGGCAAGTGAAGGGGCTCAGATTCAGGGCACAAGTCGCGAGGATTTCACAAAGAAAATCGCTGCTGAAACGGATAGATGGGCAACGGTAGCAAGACAAACAGGACTTAGCCGTTAAGGCAATTACACAGGAGACTTAGTCATGAATTTACAAGTGTTACCTATCAATAACGTTTTTGGTGCAGAAATCTCGAACATCGACCTGACCAGGCCGGTGAGCGCTTCGATCAGACAGGAGTTGAATGCTCTGTTTGCCGAACACGCCGTGCTGGTCTTTCGAAACCAGCATCTGACTCCGCCACAATTTATTGAGGCTGGCAGAATATTTGGTGAACTCATGGACCAACAACTGAAGAAATTCGTCCTCCCCGACTATCCATTGGTTGGATGTAATTCGACAAGGGATCTTCCAAGAAAAAATGGAAAACTTCAGGTAAGAGGTGAAAACTATCATACCGATCATTCAAATTATTTAACCCCGCCGATGGCAACGAGTCTGGTCGCAGTTGAAATACCATCATATGGTGGGGACACACAGTTCGTTGATGTAAGAAAAGCATATGACGACCTATCCGACGATATAAAAGAGAGAATATCCGGGTTATTTTCCAAACATGTTTACGAGAGCAGCAGGAGTCCGCGTAGCTTTGCCAAACTCACACCAGAAGAGTATGCTGCGATCCCGAATGTCATACAACCGATCGTTATCAAGCATCCTATAAGCGCGCGTCCAGCCTTGTACCTGAATACCGGCCGCATGGAGGGGATCGAAGGTATGGATCCCGCAGAGGGATTTGCGCTTATTGAACAGCTTTATGCACACGCGACCCAATCCAAATATGAATATCGTCATCAGTGGCGCGTGGGTGATCTGGTTATTTGGGACAATCGCAGTGTGATGCATCAGGCAAATGCCGATTATGATCCTGAAGAATATCGATATCTGTATAGAATTATGCTACAAGGTGAAAAGCTCGAACCGGCATTCAATTGACACCCTCTCCAGCAATGTTCCGCTCAGTACCAAATAAGCGGCACCTTTGATGTCGCTTATTTTGAACATGAATGCTTCAATATTGCCTTGGTGAATTTGAAAACAAGGCAGGTTTTTACCTTTCAATAGTTTTACAACAAACTGTACCTATTGTTAACACCTATCCTCGTTCTGTATCAGCAGACCGGCACTTGCAGCAATTTATCGAAAATATCCTCGCTGCCCATCTGTCCGCCCTTTAACATGACGGCCAGACCGTTAAGTGCCGGATTATCGCTATGCATTGAACAGACCGTTACCCCAGGCGACAGTACGCTTGTATAAGACAATGCCCATACATCCAGTTGCGCGATTGCCTGGCTGGACGTGTCTCCACCCGCAATGCCAAGCTGACCCAGGCGTATGCCCTGTTCTGCCAGCAATTGCAGCGTCGAATGCACAAACCGGGCCGTTGCCGCCGCCAGGTCCGCTGAATGTATTGTGCAGTCGCGTCCGCTTTGCTGGTCGACATAGGCCAGAACATTCCGGTTAGCGCTCAGCTCATCGCAAATGTGCTGACATTGTGCGCTCCGGTAGGCGGCATCTTTCAACAACGAGCGCGCCTGCAACGGCAGTTTTACATATCCGTCGGCAGCCCGAACCTGTGCAGCGGTAACCGGAGACAGGCTTGCTGCCAGCACGAAGGTCGGACCAATCTGTGCCGGGCGCTGCCTGTCGTCGGTCACGTGGGTAGCAACGCTATGGGCGGGCTTACCGGCATTTTCTGCCGCCGCCACCGCCTGCAGCACGACACTTGAGCCCACAACCAATGCTGTTTTATGGTCATTGGCGATACGCAGGATCTGTCGTCCCACGCTTGCCAGCTGGTTACTGTCCGAAACATCGAACAGGATACCCATGTCCATTTTGCCCTTGACGCTGCCACAGCGCTGAACGGCCCGATCCACCAGCGCATCAAGCACCGCTGGTTGCTGTTGATATGCCGTATAAGGAATGCTAATGACATCTGCCATTGCCTGCGATTGCAGATGCAATCTCAAGTCGGCTTCATCCATTGGTGTCACCGGGTGGCATTGCATGGTTGGGTGCCGGTCAATACGATGTACCTGGCCGCAATCGCCCGCAGCCGCAAAAAGATTACCAAAGCAGCAGTAACGGCCAATATCGGGCTGACCACCCACAAACAGCGCAAACGGCGCTTGTACATAGTCGCCCAGGATATTGACTGCGGCTCCAAGGCTACCCGTGTGCACGGCACTATCAAAGGTGGAACAACATTTGTAATGCAGCACCGGCACCTGCTGATCCTGGAAAAAACGTCCGATCTTCGGCAGACTGGACTGCATCTGTTGCGGGCTCATGCTGCGTGCCGTACCGGCTATTCCTATTGCCTGCAGCGGGCCGATACGCGCCAGTTGCGCTTCGGTGGGCACGTCCAGAAACAGGATGCTGCGCAGATTGGCCCGTGCCGCAACAGCCAGCGTATCGGTCGCTCCGGTAAAATCATCGCCGTACCAGCCGAACGTCAGATTCATGATTGCTTGTCGCCAAAAAACGCCAGTGCAGCCTTCAGCTCAGGCATATTGCAAGCGAAATCGTCCAGCGTTACTCCTTGCTGCTGCGCTGCCCAGGCCTGGCGAAGACTGACCACGCCGGCAGCCGGCCCCATAGGATGGGCCAGAATGCCGCCACCCGACATGAACAACAGGTCCTGGCTTTGAATCGACTGCCAGGTCACCGGGACTGTACCCGCCCACTGGCCCGAAGAAAACACCGGCAACACCCGATCGTCGACAGTGTCGGACATGCGTGCCAGGGAGTCGGCTGCTGCACTTACTACCTCACTATCGGGCTGCGAGAATTTTCCCTGCAAGCCGTGCACATGCATGTGATCCACCCCCGCCAGGCGCCACATTGTCTGATACGGCTGATACGCCATTCCAAGCAACGGATGCCGCGAAACGGCCCCAAAGCCGTTGCGATGACCATGGATAGCAAGCGGTGTACTCTTTCTGAGGCTTTCAATTGCCGAGAACCCGCAGTAATTGAGGCTGGCCATCACGCAGGTACCTTCTTCCTGCGCCACCAGGTCTGCGTGACGCCGCATGGAATCCAGATCATCGCTGATATTGAATGCCATCATGACCTTTTTGCCGGTGCGCTGTGCATGCTCACGAATGACAGCCATCACCGCGGGTACGCGCTGGGCCAGTGGTGCATGGTCGGGATTGGCGCACACTTCATCATCCTTGATGAAATCGACGCCCGCCTCGCACAAAGTTTTTACCAGCGCTGCCGTTTGCGCTGCGCTCATGCCGACATTTGGCTTGATAATAGTGCCGACCATGGCGCCGGCGGCCACACCAATACTGGCACGCGTGCCGGCAATGCCCAGACGAGGCAAGGCAAACCGCATACGAAATGAAGCGGGGAGCGTCAGCGACTCAAGACGCAGGCCGGTCACTTCACCCAAGTCGTAAAGATTGCCCGAGACCGTCGCGGCCAGCGTGGCCAGGTTTGCGCCGAAGTTAGCTATCGGAAATGAAATATCAATGTGAGCACGGCGCCATGGCCCGTGAACACCTCTGCGTTCGAGCCAGGCATTGGGCAAACTGGGCGCTTCGACTGCAGGCAACTCGTGAACCGCGGTTACCGTAGCACGGGCTCTGTCCCGCAACTCATCGGTTTCGCCAGCAACACGGGTAAAGGTCCCGCAGGACTGTTCGCCCGCCATGATCTGGGCCACTTTGGCTGGCTCAAAAGGCGTTTCCACCACATATCGGGCCTGTACTGCAGTATCGCTCATAATGTATCCAGGTCCGGAAACGGTCGGATGGCCTGCTGACCATTCCAGCCTTCGGATGTCGCACGAATCAGGTCAAACAGACGACCCTTGGGGCCCGCCACTTCTGAGAGTTCGATGACTGTGCCCGGATGATACTCCGTATCAAAATAGATGAACCTGCCCTGTTCTCCCACTTCGCCGCTCATGCGTGGCTTGAATCCCTGTTTGAGCAACCGTTCAAGATCAGCATCATATTGCTCGGTCCAGTAAGCGACATGCTGCAGGCCGGTGCGACCCGCCTGCAGAAAATCGCGGTACATGGACGGAACATCATTGCGCGTCTGTATCAGCTCGACCTGCACGAAACCGGAATTGGCCAGCGCCACTGAATTATGCGGCTCGTAGGTCTGACCGTCATATTGATAGTTGCGGATCGGCACCTTGGGGTTGTAATACCAGGGACCCACGCCCAGCGTGTTGCTCCAGTAAGCCATTGCCGCTTCGATATCGTCGACAACATATCCCAGCTGACGAATTTCGCCAAAGAATGTACTCATATTGTGTTCCAGCTATTTGATAAAAATGATGCCTGCAGAAACAGGTATCATGGACCTGTATGGCGAGATGACTTATTTGATAAAACCGGTGGATATCCAGGGAACAAATGTCACGATCATCAACCCGACAAACAGCGCGACAACGTAACCCCAGATATAGCGCATGCCTTCAGACGGATTGACCTTGCCGATTGCGCACGCGCCGTAATAACCCACTCCGAACGGCGGAGCGAACAGCCCGATACCCATTGCAAAAATGACAACGATCGAATAGTGCACATCATGGATATCCAGGGCGCGTGCGACCGGAAAGAGCAGTGGCCCGAACAGGACGATAGCCGGAATACCTTCCAGAATACTTCCCAATATGATGAACGCAATAACCGAGATGATAAGAAAGCCATAGCCACCGCCTGGCACGTCTGCCATGAGCGCTGCCAGATCGCTGGAAAAACCAGATTGAGTCAGTGCCCAGGCCATGGCCGTTGCGCAACCGATAATCAGCATAATGGCGCCTGACAGCGTCGCCGTTTCCACCAGGATCGGCGTCACGCGCTTCCAGTCGAACTGCCGGTAGACC
>JBOIGK010000207.1:0-4068 GCA_050742695.1 Advenella sp.
GTGGTGGCGGCCCAATGCATCGAGCGCCATCGCGTCGGTCGGCTGGCGCTGATTGCCGCCATGGTGGTTGATCTGCTGGCCATGCCTGATCTGTCGACCTATGATCTGTCCAGCATTGCCCGGATCAGCGGGGGCGGGGCGGCCATGCCCGAAGCGGTGGCAGAGAAATTGCAACACGAGTTTGGCCTGACCTACATCGAAGGCTACGGGATGTCCGAAGTCATGGCGCCGTCGCACATTAATCCGGAGCGGTATCCCAAAAGACAATGTCTGGGGATTCCGATTTTTGATGTGGATTCCCGTATTATTGATCCGGTCAGCTTGCAGGAGGTGTCGCAGGGTGAGGTCGGCGAAATCGTTGTGCATGGGCCCCAGGTCATGCAGGGCTACTGGAACAATGAACAGGCAACCGCCGAGGTATTCATCAGCATAGACAACAAGCGTTTTTTGCGTACCGGAGATCTGGCGCGCATGGACGAAGACGGATACTACTTTATGGTGGACCGGCTCAAGCGCATGATCAATGCGTCGGGTTTCAAGGTCTGGCCAGCCGAAGTGGAGTCCATGATGTATGCCCATCCGGCGATTCTTGAAGCCTGCGTTGTTGGCGTGACTGACGAAAAACGCGGTGAGACCGTCAAGGCCTGGGTCGTGTTGCGCGAGGGTAGTCGCGACAGTGTCACAGAACAGGATATCCTGGATTGGTGTCGCCAGAAAATGGCCTCCTATAAGGCGCCACGGATTGTCGTCTTCACCGACGCGCTACCCAAAACGTCCTCGGGAAAAGTCTTGTGGCGTGCGCTCGGGTAAATAACACAAGCGAAATATGAAATAATGACTTGCACCAGTAATGGCACACATACAGATTCAGACAAAAGAGAATACAGGTATAACAGATGATCAATAAATTTATAGACGATATACAGGTTGCGGTTGCCGATGTCTTTGATGGCGCCACTGTGCTTATCGGCGGGTTTGGTGGCGCGGGCCACCCGACGGAACTGATCCATGCCCTGATCGACCAGGGCGCAAAAGAACTGACCGTCGTCAACAACAATGCGGGCAATCATGATACGGGGCTGGCGGCGCTGATCAAGGCAGGTCGCGTACGTAAAATGATCTGCTCATTTCCCAAGGCTTCGCATTCTTACGTCTTTAACGAGATGTATAAAGACGGGAAAATCGAGCTCGAGTGTGTTCCGCAGGGCACGATCGCTGAACGACTGCACGCTGCCGGCGCCGGGATCGGCGGGTTCTATACGAGAACCAGCTATGGCACAGACCTGGCCAAGGGCAAGGAAACGCGCAATATCGATGGTGTTGACTATGTGTTCGAAAAGCCGATACACGGCGACTTTGCACTGGTGCTGGCCGAGAAGGGCGACCGCTGGGGAAACCTGATCTATCGCAAGGCTGCCCGCAATTTCGGGCCGGTCATGTGCATGGCGGCAAAAACCACTATCGTTCAGGTGAAGCAGAAAGTCGAACTGGGCCAGCTTGATCCGGAAACGATTATCACCCCCGGTATTTTTGTGAATCGGATTGTCGAAGTAGCCAATCCGGCCATCTCCAGTTAAGCAGGTCATATGATGAATAAATTGAACAGAAACCAAATGGCCGAACGCCTGGCCAAAGATATCGCCCCCGGAAGTTATGTCAATATCGGCATCGGCATGCCCGAGCTGGTCGCCAACTACCTGAAGCCAGAAGACGAGATCCTGCTGCATAGCGAAAACGGTATTTTGGGCATGGGCCCTGCCGCGACAGGAGACGACATTGACGGCGAACTGATCAATGCC
Source organism: Advenella sp. (assembly GCA_050742695.1). Lineage (GTDB taxonomy): Bacteria > Pseudomonadota > Gammaproteobacteria > Burkholderiales > Burkholderiaceae_B > Advenella. The sequence goes on from JBOIGK010000207.1 coordinate 1,800, forward strand.
GGTAAAAAGCCGGTCACATTGCTGACCGGCGGTGCATTTTTTCACCACGTGGATTCATTCGCCATTATGCGCGGCGGACATCTGGACTTGTGCATCATGGGTGGGATGCAGGTATCTGCCGACGGCGATCTGGCCAACTGGTCGCTGGGCCGCCCCGGCGAGCCACCGGCAGTAGGCGGAGCCATGGATCTGGCTGTAGGCGCGCGCAAGGTGTATATCCTGATGGAACACAATGCCAAAGACGGCTCGCCCAAGATTTTGGAAAAGTGCACGCTCCCGGTTACAGGTCTGGGCGTGGTCAGTCGTGTCTATACCGACATTGCCGTGCTGGAAGTTACGCCGGCAGGTATGACCGTTGTGGAAAAACTCGTCGATATCACAGATGAAGAACTGCAGTCGCTCACTGGCGCGAAACTGATTTTCGCCTGAGTCTCCGATAGCTATTAAGATCAGAATGAAATAACACAGAGGAAATGTATGAATAACGCTTATATTTGTGATGCTGTCCGTACGCCGATCGGCCGCTATGGTGGCGGTCTGTCCACCGTGCGTACCGATGATCTGGCTGCGCTGCCGATCAAGGCATTGATGGAACGCAATCCAAACGTAGACTGGAGCAAACTGGATGATGTGATCTATGGCTGCGCCAATCAGGCCGGCGAAGACAATCGTAACGTTGCCCGCATGGCGCTGTTGCTGGCGGGTATTGACGTACAGGTTCCGGGCGCGACATTGAATCGTCTTTGCGCATCCAGCCTGGATGCCGTGGGTACGGCTGCGCGCGCCATCAAATCGGGCGAAGTCGATCTGATGATCGCCGGCGGCGTAGAAAGCATGTCACGAGCACCGTTTGTTATGGGCAAGGCCGAATCCGCTTATTCCCGGGCTGCCAAAATCGAAGATACCACGAGTGGCTGGCGCTTTATCAACCCCAAAATGAAGGCGGCGTTTGGCGTGGATTACATGACGGAGACGGCTGATAACGTCGCGGACGACTTCAAGATCTCTCGTGCCGATCAGGATGCATTTGCATTGCGCAGCCAGCAGCGTGCTGCAAAATCCATTGCCGATGGCGTGTTCAAGGAAGAGATTATTCCCGTGAGCGTCCCTCAGCGCAAGGGTGATCCCGTGGTTGTTGATACGGACGAGCATCCGCGTGCGACGACGCCGGAGGCGCTTGCCAAGCTCAAGGGCGTCGTGCGCCCCGATGGTAGCGTGACAGCGGGCAATGCATCCGGTGTGAATGATGGTTCCTGCGCCGTGCTACTGGCCTCAGATGAGGCAGTCAAGAAATATGGCCTGACGCCCAAGGCACGCGTAGTGGGGATGGCCGTGGCCGGCGTGGCGCCACGCATCATGGGCGTGGGCCCCATTCCGGCCGTGCGCAAAGTGCTGGAAAAAACCGGCCTGACAATCGAACAGATGGATGTGGTTGAACTGAACGAAGCCTTTGCCGCACAGGCACTGGCAGTGACACGTGATTTGGGCTTGCCTGATGATGCTGCGCATGTGAACCCGAACGGTGGTGCGATTGCCCTGGGTCACCCCCTGGGTGCGTCAGGTGCGCGTCTGATCACGACTGCCATGTATCAATTGCAGCGCACCGGCGGCAAGTATGCCTTGTGCACCATGTGCATTGGTGTTGGTCAGGGCGCTGCCGTTATCATAGAGCGCGTGTAATGCATGTTTGGCCGGTGCATTGGCAGGCGGCGTGAGAACGTCGGCATTGCTGAACGCATGCAGCGGTAAATGCATATAGCGGTAAATAAAAAAGGCTGGGCAACCTAGATTGCCCAGCCTTTTTTTAATGGAAAAAACTGCGGTTTAATGACCCAGGATTTTCGACAGGAAATGCTTGGCCCGGTCGGAGCGTGCGTCCTGGTTGCCGAAAAACTCTTCCTTGTCACAGTCTTCGACAATCTGACCAACGTCCATGAATATGACGCGGTCTGCCACTTTGCGGGCAAAGCCCATTTCGTGAGTCACCACCATCATGGTCATACCTTCCTTGGCCAGATCCACCATCACATCGAGTACTTCGTTGACCATTTCAGGGTCAAGCGCCGATGTGGGTTCATCGAACAGCATAGCCATGGGATCCATTGCCAGCGCGCGGGCGATAGCCACACGTTGCTGTTGGCCGCCGGAGAGCTGGCCTGGGAACTTGTCCTTGTGTTCGATCAGGCCGACGCGATCCAGCAGCTTGCGGCCACGTTCCATCGCTTCGTCCTTGGATCGATCCAGAACCTTGACCTGTGCCAGCGCCAGA
>JBOIGK010000208.1:0-2180 GCA_050742695.1 Advenella sp.
CCATGCCCGGCATCGCCGGCATGATCGAACTGGTTGCCGGGATTTTGCTTATTCTTGGTCTGTTCACCCGTTCCGCAGCGTTCATCGCTTCTGGCATGACGGCAGTTGCCTATTTCTACGCTCATGCGCCTCAGGGCAATGCTTTGTTCCCGCTCATGAATGGCGGTGAAACTGCTGTGCTTTACTGCTTCATCTTCCTGTTCATCGCTGCGGCCGGCCCTGGCACCTTCAGCATAGATAGCCGCCGCAAAGCCTAAAACGGCCTTCCAGCACACCAATACGCCCGGGCGCAGTTGATCTGGACTGCGCCAAGCCTGCCGGATCATCAATGACCATCAGCGCGCCGGGCAACTGTATCCGCTCCCCGCAAGGGGTAGCGCAGCAGGTTTCTCTTTCCACTTTTCGATTTTTCCGCCCTGCCAAACGGGCGCGTACACCCGCGGCCATATCCTGACCGGTCCGACACCGGAAGACATCCTGCACAATGCAAGTTGAGCGATCTGCCCGCCTGTTCATTTAAGCTTACGGAGATGATGATGACAATGCCTGTTTATTTTATTTCTCACGGTGGCGGCCCCTGGCCCTGGGTTGAGCAATGGAAACCCATGTACACCAAGTTGCATGACTCGCTGCAGCGCCTGCCGGCACAACTGCCGGCAACGCCAAAAGCTGTGTTGATGGTATCAGCCCACTGGATTACAGATGAAATCACCGTGAGCACTGCCGCGCAACCGGGCATGCTATACGATTACTATGGCTTTCCCGAGCATACTTATACTGTGCAATATCCTGCGCCCGGCGACCCGGCACTGGCCGCACGCGTGCAGACCTTGCTGCAGGCTGGGGGCATTGCTGTCGCACAGGACGCCGAGCGTGGCTTCGACCATGGTGCATTCGTACCCATGGCTGTGGCCTTTCCCCAGGCGAATATTCCCATGGTGCAACTTTCCATCCGCAAGGATTATGACCCGGCATTTCATCTGCAATTGGGCCAGTTGCTGGCACCGCTCAGAGAGGAAGGCGTGCTGATTATCGGCAGCGGCCTGAGCTATCACAATCTGCGCCTTCTGGATGAGCGGGGCGCGCAGCCATCTGCGCAGTTTGACGCCTGGCTGCAGCAGACCGTCGTGGACAGCAATCCCGAGCAACGCGCAACGGGCCTGCTTCACTGGGAACAGGCGCCCTCTGCCAGATTGGCGCACGTCCACGAAGACCACCTGATCCCCTTGATGGTCGCCGTCGGTGCCGCGCAGCAGGATCCGGCCACGTTGTCATACCACGAAGCGCATGCCTTTGGTTCCATCACGGCGTCCAGCTTCCGTTTCAGCCAAACACCCGCTTAGGCAGACTGCGCGACCGGCAGCTGTGCGCAGCCATCATCAATGGCTACGCGCCGTTGCCCGGTCAATGACCAGGATCAGGCGCCAATCGCTTGCCAAATGCCTTGCCGATCTCCACAATACGAGTTTGCCCGAACGAACTCCCCTGACATGACACCGCGACAAAAAGGCCTGACCAGCGCGCACATCGCCGCCGTTTTTTTCGGACTCACCGGCGTATTGGGCCATGTGATTCACGCCAGCCCCATGACCATTACATTCGGTCGGGCCCTGTTTGCCGTGCTGGCGCTGTATGTCGTTGCACTGTGCCTTAAATCCTCGATCGTGCGCAGCCTTGACCGCCGCAGCTACGTGTCCCTGTTTTGTTCCGGGCTGGCATTGACGATTCACTGGGTGACCTTTTTCATGGCCGTCAAAACTGGCGGCATTGCCATTGCCACCCTGGGTTTTGCCAGCTTTCCGGCCTTTATTACGCTGCTGGAGCGACTGGTACTCAAGGACCAGGTCAATCTCGTGGACTGGATCCTGGTGGTATTGGTGATCAGCGGGCTGATTCCGGTGACCCCCGCCATAGACTTGAACAATGCAGGCACTATCGGCCTGTTCTGGGGCGTGATCTCGGCTATTACGTTTGCCGCACTTGCCCTCATCAACCGCACGCTTGGCCGGCTCAACGCCATACAGATTGCCTTCTGGCAGAATCTGGTCGTACTGATTCTTTGTCTGCCGCTGGGGCTGGGTGGCATGGCCATGCTGTCCGATAGCAGCCTGCTGTGGCTGATCGTACTGGGCGTGATCTGTACTGCGCTCTCGCATTTTCTATTTGTCCATAGCCTGCGC
>JBOIGK010000209.1:0-2823 GCA_050742695.1 Advenella sp.
GCTGTCAGTACCGACCAGGGTATCAGGGAAAGCAATCCCATCACGATTGTGAACGACCGGCGACATCCGCTCCAGATTGATCTGGTGCATGATACCGTTGCCCGGCGGAATAACGTCGACGTTCTTGAATGCTTTCTTGGTCCAATTAATAAAATGAAAGCGGTCATCATTGCGGCGATCTTCGACGGCCCGATTTTTTTCAAATGCGTCCTTCTCAAAACCGGCATATTCGACAGCCAACGAATGGTCCACGATCAACTGGGTGGGGACCACCGGGTTGATCTGGGCCGGATCGCCCCCTTGTTTGGCAATGGCCTCGCGCAACCCGGCCAGGTCCACGAGCGCGGTCTGGCCCAGGATATCGTGGCACACCACGCGCGCAGGAAACCACGGAAAATCCAGGTCACGCTTTCGTTCAATCAGTTGCCGCAGTGAATCGGTCAGCGTCGCAGGATCGCAACGACGCACCAGGTTTTCGGCGAAGACACGGGAGGTATACGGTAAGGTATCGTAGGCATTGGGCTTGATCGCATCGACCGCAGAACGCGCGTCGAAGTAATCCAGGCCGGTGCCGGGCAGAGGCTTGCGGTTTTCAGTGTTCATAGGTATTAGCGTTTGTCCAGCGGGATAAATGTCTGATCTTCCGGACCATTATAGTTGGCCGTCGGACGAATAATCTTATTGTCGATACGTTGTTCGATAATGTGGGCAGCCCAGCCTGCAGTGCGTGCAATCACGAACAGCGGCGTGAACATGGCGGTAGGCACACCCATCATGTGATACGACACAGCGGAGAACCAATCCAGGTTGGGGAACATTTTCTTGATGTCCCACATGACGCTTTCCAGGCGTTCGGCAATGTCGAACATCTTCATGTTCTGCTGCGTTGCTGACAGTTTGCGCGCAACGTCCTTGATCACCTTGTTGCGCGGGTCGGAAATAGTAAACACGGGGTGTCCAAAACCGATGATCACCTCTTTGTTTTCCACCCGGCGGCGAATATCTGCTTCGGCATCATCCGGTGTTTCATAGCGTTTTTGCACTTCAAAAGCGACTTCATTGGCACCACCGTGCTTGGGGCCGCGCAGCGCGCCAATCCCGCCGGTAATCGCAGAATATATATCCGATCCCGTACCGGCAATCACGCGGCAGGTAAACGTGGACGCATTGAATTCGTGTTCAGCGTATAAATTTAGCGAGGTGTGCATGGCATGCACCCACTCATCGGAGGGTTTCTCTCCATGCAGCAAGTGCAGGAAATGCCCGCCAATACTGTCATCACTGGTCTCTACGTCGATGCACCGGCCGTTATGACTGTAGTGGTACCAGTACAGCAGGGCCGAGCCCAGGCTGGCCATCAGGCGATCTGCAATGTCGCGTGCATCCGGCAGGTTGTGATCGTCCTTTTCAGGCAGCACGCATCCCAATACCGATACCGCCGTGCGCATGACATCCATTGGATGACTGGACGCCGGCAAGGCTTCGAGCGCATGCTGCAATTGAGCCGGCAGGCCACGCAAGCGACGCAGCTTCAATTTATAGGATGCCAGTTCTGCCTTGTTGGGAAGTTTCCCGTGGATGAGCAGGTGGGCTACTTCCTCAAATTCACAGGCCTGCGCAATATCCAGGATATCGTAGCCGCGGTAGTGCAGATCGTTACCGCTGCGGCCAACGGTACATAGCGCGGTATTGCCGGCGACCACGCCGGACAGCGCGACTGATTTCTTTGGCTTGAAGCCCTTTACTTCGGATGCTTGTGTCATGGTATCCCCCTCTTCTATGCAATACAAATATCGTGCAACAATCAAGATTTGCAGTTTACGCAAAACCACCGGCAATTGCATCAACAAGAAGGCGAATCTTGGTAAACTCCAGAGTGTATATTTGCGAATTTTGCGAATATCTTTCGAATCCGACTGTTGCAGGATGAGCCACAATGCGAAAAATATTCATGGGAGTACGGTTACGCCGTTTGCGCGAAGAGCGAAAACTAACCCAGATCGGGTTGGCTCGCATGTTGGGACTGTCAGCCAGCTACCTGAATCAGATCGAACAGAACCAGCGACCGCTGACGATGTCGGTCCTGTTACGTTTGAGCGAAGTGTTCAATATGGACGTAAACGCTTTTTCAGACGACGAGCAGACGCGCATGGTGGCGGCGCTGCGTGAGGTTGCCGCTACCCTGCCGGCGTCTGCGCTTGGCGGACACGAAGCGGCGCGAATATCACATGCTGAAATGCAGGAGATCGCAACGAACATGCCCGCCGTGGGCCGGGTGGTGATCGATCTGCATCGGCGTCACCGCGAAGCGGCAGACCGGCTGCAAGCCATGGCGGAAAAAATGACCTATAAGGATCCCGAAGATCCTTCAGACGCGCTGATGATACAGACACAACCCTACGAGGAAGCGCGCGATTTTTTCTTTACCCACCACAACCACTTCTCGGAACTGGATGCACACGCGGAGCAATGCCATACCGCCTGGGGGCTTGCCAACGCCTCCCCGCCAGACCTGGCGGACCGGCTGGCTCAGCGTTTGCGCGAGCAGCACGGCGTCATTGTAGACACGTTGCCCGCAGAAAAGGGCTTGCAACGCGCATACAACCCGGCGCTTCAGCGCCTTAGCCTGCCATCATATATAACGCCCGGACAGCGCGCCTTTCAAATGGGAACACAACTGGCATTTCTGGAACTGAACAACATGCTTGAACGCATGGTGGACGCGCCCCGATTTTCCAGTCAGGCTGTACGCAAACTAGTACGCCTGGGTCTGGCTAACTATTTTGCGGCAGCGCTTATTCTGCCCTACCGACAGTTCCTGGC
>JBOIGK010000210.1:0-2764 GCA_050742695.1 Advenella sp.
GTCCGTAGCATGGCTTCGGTAACAGAGACATCAATTTCCTGACCGCTGCTCTCCGGCTGCGCCCGCAGCCTGCTCAGTTCGGCCAGGATGCCGATCGCGCCGAACAACCCACCTACCGCGTCGGAAATGGGATACCCCAAATGTAGCGGGCTGCCACCCTCTTCACCGCACATGCGGGTAAAACCGCTCATTGATTCGAAGACGCGCGCAAAACCGGGACGGTTGCGATAAGGACCTGTCTGCCCAAAGCCAGTTACACGCAAGATGATGAGACGACGGTTAATACCATGCATCCATTCCTTGGTAATACCCCAGCGGTCCAGGGTATCAGGCCGAAAGTTCTCCACGATCACGTCCAATTCCGGCAAAAGTCGTTCTAGCACGATTTTCGCGCCCGCCTTGCGCAAATCAAGCGTTATACCCCGCTTGTTGCGATTCGTCACTTTCCACCAAAGGGGAACGCCATTCTTGTGCGGCGCCAAGGCGCGCAGGCCGTCGCCATTGCCGGGCAATTCCACTTTAAGGACGTCGGCCCCCAAGTCTGCAAGTAACGTCGACGCATAAGGCCCTGCTATTACCGTCGACAAATCAAGAATACGTAGACCATGTAGCGGGCCGTGAGCGTTGTCAGAAGTCAAAATTCTTGTTCCCTGGAAGTTGTAATCTGTAGACGATTCTAGGGCCTTTCATATATGATGAATGCGTCGTTTCGGGATATCAGATATGTGATTTATGCAATTCTTCCCACAGCCCAAAACAAACAGGAAAAACAACCCGATATGGCCGATACCGTCGACTCCTCCATCGCAGTTGCAGGCTTGAAAGCCGCTATCCGGGTAGCCAGTCATGGTAGTTTTTTGCGTGCTGCCATTTCGATGGGCGTATCGCAATCGCAATTGAGCAGACGGGTGGCCAGTCTGGAGAGCCGTTTAGGCCAAAAACTCTTTCATCGCCATGGTCGTGGCGTCGCCTTGACCGATTTCGGGCAACGTATCATGCCGCGCGTTCAATCCTTGATAGCTGAACTGGAAGCTTTCGATGCTCTGGTCTCCGATACCCGGGCTCAACTATCAGGAGACGTCACGGTTGGCGTCATTCCGCTAGTATCGCGCCATTTGGCATCCAGCCTGGTACGCCGTCTGCAATCCACGCATCCGGGCATCCGGCTGCGGATGCTGGAAGCCTACAGCGGGCAGATCGAAGAATGGCTAAGTTCTGGCCGCGTTGATATTGGCGTTTTCAATCGCTACGGCGGCGCCCGACCGGTTTACGCCGACCCGCTCATGCGTGGACAGGTATCAGTCATAGGCACGCCCGATCACTCCTTGTTTCGGCAGAAGGATATTCCCTTTAATGTTCTGCAGGGAATTCCAATCGCCATGCCAGCCCGCCCCAACAGTCTTACAGACCACATCCTTGGTGCCGCAGCCAATCACGGAATCTCGCTCAATATTGCCTTGGAAGCAGGCACCTCGTCGCTGATCCAGGAAGCCATGATGGCCTCCGGCCTTGTCACCCTGTCCCCTGCCGGCACCTACGTCAAAGCCATCAGCAACAACCAGTTAACTGCCCGTCACTTGTGCAGCCCAAGCGTGCAGCAAACAACCTGGATCGCGACATCCAGGCAGCATCCACTGACAGCAGCTTCGCGCGCTGTAGAAAAATTCATCAAAGAAATTTTGTATACGTCGACACAGTGACAGGCAGGCAACAGATACAGAAAAAATGCCAGCTGTGTTTGATGCACCGAGCCGGCACCCAATCGCCGAAATTCATACCTATTTTGGCGATTTTTTTGCGCCACTTACGCGGCACGACGCATATCATCTCGACACAGAGGCAATAAATGGTGACTGAAATAGGACTGCTCACTTCCGTGATATTCCACCCATCGCACAAAGAAGGTTCGAATTTCAATCAAGAGAAATATTCGCGGCCTTGATCACTTCGGTCCATCGTTTTAACTCGAAGTCGACCAAATCTTTGTAATCCTTGCTATTGCCTGCACGAGGCTCGGCCCCGATACCGCTCAGGCTTTTAGCAACTTCCGGACTATGTGCTATCTTGCTGATGGCCTGCGAAAGCATATCGACAACAGGAGCGGGTGTACCAGCCGGGGCCAGGACACCGGACCAGGAATCCACCGCAAAGTCCGGAACACCTGCTTGCGCCATTGTGGGTACAGCGGGAAGCAAAGCAGACCGTGTGTCGCTGGCGACAGCCAGGGCGCGAAGCTTCCCTGCCTTGACTTGCGCCAGAACGGTAGGCATATTCACGAACATCAGATCGATCCGACCACCGATCAGGTCATTGTTCGCTAAACCTGCGCCCTTGTAGGGGACATGTTCGAACTTGGTACCCGTCCTGAATTGAAAGAACTCGCCAATAAGATGGTTGACCCCACCTGTCCCGGAAGAGCCCATAAATAGCGTCTTTCCTGGAGACCGCGAAATATTGATCAGCTCCTGAACATTGTGCGCAAGGACCTTGTTGTTGACCACTAGCACGTTAGGTACCGTGGCAAACAGGGCAACCTGGGTGAAATCCTTGCGAGGGTCATAGGGCAGTCGTTTATACAATAAGGGATGGAAAGTCTGGTGAGATGATGCAGCGAGCAGTAATGTATACCCATCGGCTTTAGATTTGGCAACGACATCTGCGCCAAGAGTGCCGCCTGCTCCCGATTTATTCTCAACAATGACCTGCTGGCCCAGGGCTTTGGAAAGATGCTCGGCCAGTAGCCTGCCAATGATGTCCACAGAGC
>JBOIGK010000211.1:0-2222 GCA_050742695.1 Advenella sp.
CCAGAATGGTAGTCAATTGTGGCCTTAATACTATCTTTAGCATAATTTCAATTGTGCTTGGACCGACATTAACCAATTTTTACCCAATTTTTCCCTCGGTTTCCGACTGCATCCAAACATTTTTTTCACCATGGTGTTTATGGATGGGCCTGGCTGCCTGACTGTCCTGGGGGACGCAATATCGGGGAAGACAGCGACAGGATTTGCTTCAGGTGCTGCAGTTCCTGTGCCGGGCTGCGGCCGAACAGTCTCTTGAACTCGCGGCTGAACTGAGACGGACTTTCGTAGCCGACCTGCTCCGAGGCGGTCGCCGCACTCATGCCATTGCGTACCATCATCAGGCGCGCGTTATGCAGTCGAATTGCCTTTATGTACTGAATTGGCGAGCTCATGGTTACCGCTTTAAAATGCACATGGAAAGCTGGAACACTCAAACTGGCTTCCTTTGCCAGCGCAGCGACATTAAGATCTGACGCATAATGAATATGGATTTTCCTGAGTATCTTGGCAATGCGCCCGAAGTGGCCGCCTTGCTGAAGCGCCGCAAGCAATGCACCTCCCTGCTCGCCAGTGAGCACACGGAATGTAATTTCACGCAGTAACGCTGGCCCCAGCACCAGAGCTTCGACAGGTGAATTGAGCGCTTCGAGCAGACGCAATGTCGCATCCTGAAGTTTCTCCTCCATACGAGTGGCGTACAAGGGAGCGGGCTGCGCCTTGGCAGGTGACACATAATCATCGAGGGCAATTGCGATTTCCGCCGTCGCTGTTGTGTCTATACGCAGCGCTATCCCGAGCATGGGCTCCGCTTCGCTAGCCTCGGTCTCGGTGGAAAACGGCAATGGCACCGATAGCACCAAATAATGCTGAGCGTCGTAAACGTACACATTCCCACCGTGAACACCGCGTTTGCGTCCCTGAATCACGATCACGATACTCGGTTCGTACAGAGCCTGCGTGGTTGCAAGCGGACGATTGGATCGCATGAAGGTCACCCCATCGAGCAATGACTGCGTGTAGCCCTCACTCGGTGCGAGTCGCTGGATCAGTTCAACCATACGCATTTGCTGAGAGGACATAGTAGTTCCTGGTAAAAAGTTCAGACCGCAAACGCGCGACTGATGCATCCGGACATTTCAATAGGAATAGTCTAACAGCAGCGTTTTATTTTGTTCTAAAAATCGCATCGAAATAGAAATAGGCAAGAACCCAAGAAGATCAGGTCTTAGCATACTTAGCCATTGCATTTAGCATTCACTCTATCGGGATGCTCCCCTGGCCATTGCAGGCAGGGATGCACGCCCTACTACTATAAGGAAACCAGAGTGATGCATAAACCAGAACGCAGCAAGGTCATACTTCTTACGGGGGCCAGTAGCGGTATTGGAGAGGCGTGTGCCCGTTTACTGGCAACGCAGGGGCACAGACTGATCGTTGGCGCACGCCGAGCCGACAAACTGGAAACGCTGACGCAGGATCTGCGCGCAAACGGCGCCCAAGTCATGTATCGCGCCCTGGATGTCACCCGGCAACAAGACGTGCAGGCATTCGCCGATTTTGCGGTCAGCAGCTATGGGCGCATTGATGTGATGATCAATAATGCAGGTGTGATGCCCCTGTCGCCCATGGCCGCATTGAAAGTTGATGAGTGGAACCAAATGATCGACGTTAATTTACGGGGCGTGCTCTATGGCATCGCTGCGGTCCTGCCGACCATGCAGAAACACAATGGCGGACAAATCATCAATGTTTCGTCTATCGGCGGACTTCAAGTCGTGCCAACAGCTGCCGTCTACTGCGCTACCAAATACGCGGTACGCGCGCTATCGGACGGACTACGGCAGGAGAACGACAAAATTCGCATCACCTGCGTTTATCCGGGCGTGGTCGAATCGGAGCTGGCCAATACCATTACCGACGCAGCAGCGGCCGCTGCCATGCAAAGCTACCGGCAAATTGCGCTTAAACCAGAGGCGATCGCCGCAGCGATTGCACATGTCATCAACCAGCCGGACGATATCGATACGAGCGAAATCGTTGTCCGTCCCACTGCAAGCGTGTAGTTTGCCTCACAGGTATTCAATACCGGCCCGTACAGGCATTGCTGCAGCACTTAGCCGAGAACTATTTACCCTTCATTTCCCACCGGCGTTCGCGCCACGACAAGGAGCTACTCATGAATCTGAACAACCGGGCGAAAGCCATTGCATACATGGCCCTGA
>JBOIGK010000212.1:0-3390 GCA_050742695.1 Advenella sp.
GGCAGTGGTGTTCATGAATAGGAAAACAGGAGTGACAGGGCTACAGTTTAACCGATGCCATAATTTCTTACACTGTTTTGTTTGATTGCCGCGGGTACTCGTGCCATTCTCTGAGCAAAGAAGACGGTACGTTTCAGTCCGCCATTTAGTTCATGTTTAAAATAATTAATTAACACAATTGAAATACAAGGAGAAGATATGAAACGCGCATTCATGGCCGTTGCAGTCGCGGCCGTTTTTACCAGCACGTCGTTCATCCCTGCCAGCGCTCGCACGGCCGATGCAACCGCTGCAGATACCTTTGAGGTAAACGGCCTGGAAAAACCGGGTTCAATCTCGATCGACAAATGGGGCATCCCGCATATCTACGCGCAGACGCTCTACGACGCCTTTCTCCTGCAGGGCTTCAATGCGGCGCGGGATCGGCTGTTTCAGATCGATTTATGGCGCAAGCGCGGCCTGGGTGAAATGGCCAAAGATTTCGGTCCCGATTATGTCGAGGGCGATCGCATGGCGCGCGCCGTTCTGTTTCGTGGCGATATGTATCGCGAATGGCTGGCTTACGGCTCGGATTCGAAGCGCGTGGCACAGGCATTTACTGCCGGCATCAACGAATACGTAAAAATGACGAAGGCCGATCCGGCATTGTTGCCCGAAGAATTCAAAAAACTGGGTTACCAGCCTTCCCTGTGGCAGGCCGAGGATGTGGTGCGGATTCGTCACCATGGCCTGACGCTGAACGCCAAGAACGAGCTGGATCGCGCGCAGGTTTTCTGCAAGATCAAGGATGATCCGGTAAAGGCAGACTGGTTGCGGCGCGAGTTGAGCCCGACCATTGATCCGAAACTGGTCGAGGGTCTGGATCCATGCTCAATTCCGGTGGAAAAAATCAAGGACGCCTATGATCTGGCCACGGCCACGCCGAAACTGACCAAACTGCCACCCGGCGCTGACCCGGCCAAGCCTGCAGGCGAGAAGCAAAAGAAAACCGAAAAGATATCTGCGGCAAACACAAAGGGCCCATTGCCGGTATCGGCGCTGTATGAGATTGTCAAAAACGACAGCGATACCGAAAGAGGGCTTGGGTCGAATAACTGGGTCATTGGCGGCGAACGGACAACGACCGGCAGGCCGATCCTGGCCAATGACCCACACCGCTCCCATGGGGCGCCGAGCCTGCGCTATATCAGTCACCTGAATGCGCCGGGATTGTCGGTCATTGGCGCTGGCGAGCCGTTTCTGCCGGGCATTTCTATCGGTCATAACGACCAGATCGGTTTTGGCCTGACCCGTTTTTACATGGATCAGGAAGATATGTACCAGTATGAAATCAATCCCGAGAACAAGAACGAGTATAAATACCAGGGACGCTGGGAACCCATGGAGACTGTAGAGGAAGAAATCGAAGTCAAGGGCGGGCCTGCCCAGAAAGTGACGCTGCGTTTTACCCGCCATGGTCCGATCCTGTATCAGGATGAGGGCAGCCACACCGCCTGGGCCTTGCGAGCCGCCTGGCTGGATCTGGGAATGGCTCCGTATTTCGGTTCCATGGATTACATGCGGGCAACCAACTGGGATGAATTCAAGGCAGCCATGAATCGTTGGGGCGCGCCGGGTGAAAATCAGGTCTTTGCTGATGCTGATGGCAATATCGCATGGATGCCGGGCGGGCTCACCGTCAAGCGGGACTGGGACGGCCTCACACCGGTGCCCGGGGACGGTCGCTATGAATGGAGCGGCTATCGGGATATGGACGAATTGCCCAGCCTGTACAATCCCAAAGCCGGCTATATCGTGACGGCCAATGAAAATAATATTCCGCCCGATCATCCGGCATTCAAAAAAGGGGTCGGCTACGAATGGAGCAGTGATTTTCGCGCCAAACGCCTGAAGCGGATTATTGGCGCCAGTGATAAATCATCGGTTGCCGATTCCGAAGCCTGGCAGAACGACAAAATCTCGCTGCCAGCGATCAGGACCGTTACCGTGCTGCAACAGGTGACCACCGAGGACGAGAAGCTCAAGCCTGTGGTGGAGATGCTAAAAAAATGGGATGGCCAAGTGACGGCAGACAGTCCGGAAGCGGCTGTCTTCGAAGTGTGGTTCAGCCGTTATTTGCGCAAGGCTGTGGTGGATCGCGCGTTTGATCCGGAAATTGCAAAAATGATCGGGCTGGCTGACCCGGAACGGGTGCTGAACGTCATAGAAAAACCCGATGGCTGGTTTACCGAAGCCGAGCGGAATCAAATCATGCTCGACTCGCTCGGACAGGCCGTAGCCGAAGTCAAGGAAAAGCTGGGCGACGATATGCAGGCCTGGAAATGGGGTACGCTGCACCAGGCAGTGTTCCTGCATCCTATGAATGCCCTGCTATCGGATGAAGAGAAAAAAACGTTCAATGTGAATGCGGGTCCGATTGGCGGTTCCGGCTATACACCCATGGCGACCAGCTACGGTGAAAAAAGCTATAACCTGACTTCGGGCGCCTCTTTTCGCATGGTGCTCGATGTCGGACAGTGGGATAGTTCTACGGTCATCAATACTCCGGGACAATCGGGTGATCCGCGCCAGCCTGGTTACCGCGACCTGGCGCCCATCTGGGCGAAGGGTGAGTATATTCCGTTGACCTTCAGCAAGGAAAAGGTCAAGGAAAATACCGTCAAGGTCCTGAACTTCGAGCCGGGGAAAAAGCAGTAACGTCGCTTTTATGCTGACATGGCCGTCACCGCCTCGGGCAATAATCAGAACTTAAGGCGGCGGCCGCTGTCCAATCTGCATCTTGCGCAAGCGGTTTGCGCGTAAAATGAATGAATCCTGCCTGTGCCAACACGTGTTGTCGACATGGGCAGGAATCTCATTGGAAGTCAGATTCCCAGGTGCGGTCATGAATGCGAAAGCACGCATTTTCTTTTTTGGTGATACGCATGGCGGTTTTGAGCACTGTCGGGAGATTGTCATGGCAGGCAAACCCGACGCTGTCATTTTTCTTGGCGATATCCAGGCCAGCCAGCCGTTGCATGAGATTCTTGGCGATATCCGTCATATGACCGACGTTTGGTGGATTCCCGGTAACCATGATACCGATAGTGCAGCCATGTATCACAATCTGTTCAATTCGAAATTGGCTGACCGTAATCTGCATGGCAGGGTCGTGGATATCCATGGGGTACGCATTGCTGGTCTGGGCGGCGTGTTTCGGGGCACCATCTGGAACCCGGCCAGGCCTTACTGGCGGTTCTATTGTCCTCAGGATTATCAGGCGCACAGCCTGCTCAAGGCAGGCAAGAATGGCCAGGGCGACCGTCTGCGCCATTGCAGCTCGATCTTTCCCAGTGATTACGAAGCCCTGATGCAGGAGCAGGCCGATATTCTGGTGCTGCATGAAGCGCC
>JBOIGK010000213.1:0-6939 GCA_050742695.1 Advenella sp.
AATTTACTCAAGGGCTCAGGAGCGTTCTTCTTGATGAAGTGCGGGGCGGATACGGTGGACTGCATATTGGCAAGCAGCAAGGTATAGCCGTCAGGCTTGGCATTGGCAACTTCATCTGCGGCAATAAGTCCTGAAGCGCCGGGCCTGTTTTCTACCACAACTGCCTGCCCGAGTTCGGTACTCAATTGCTCCGATAGGATGCGCGCCGAGGTATCGGTTCCGCCTCCGGGTACGAAGCCTACCAACAGGCGCACTGGCTTTTCAGGGTACTGAGCATGGGCGAAGATGGAAAAAGCCAATAAAATGCCACTAACAGAGATGATTGCAAGTTTTTTCATGTATTGTCTCCAGAGCGATTTTTAAGATATTTGTATAATGTATACATTATACAAATGGCGAGACCACACACCTATTAATGTTTACCCTAACTATGACCGATTACAAAATTTCGCCATCTACGATGGCTAACCAAGTAGCTAATCAATTAAAAAAAATGATTATTGAAGGGGCATTGGTACCGGAGCAACGACTGAACGAGCGGGAGCTATGCGAACAGCTGAATGTCTCGCGTACACCGTTACGAGAGGCCTATCGGATTCTGCAGGCGGATGGTCTGATACAGATCAAGCCTCAAAAAGGGGCTGTCGTTATCAAGAAAACCACTGAAGATATCGACAATATTTTTGAACTTTTGGCCGTGCTGGAGGGACTTGCAATCCGACAGGCAGTGGCCAACGCTTCGGCAGAAGAAATTGCCGGAATTGTAAAAATGCATCAGGAAGTGGAAGAGCGCTTCCGGCAAAATGATGTGTCAGGTTACTTTGAGAAAAGCATAGGCTGTCATATTGCTATTAACCGGGCGGCTCACAATCCGTTTCTTACCGAAATCTACGACAAGCTGAACTTGCAGGTGCAGGCGATCCGATACAAGACAAATCTGGATAGCAACGAGATTCTTCAAAGCGTGCGCGAGCATGCTTCCTTCATCCAGGCACTGCAGGAACGTGATGCGGAATCGGCCGAGCGCCGGATATGTGAACACATGCGGCGTAAGAAAAATACAAACATGCCAGATTAGCCAATATGACGCCTGGTTCGGGAGCGACGAGTCGCGGTGTGGGCGGTACCCCGAGCTGCCCTGTAGAAGTCCACTAATCAAGCCGGCAATCATAAATGCGTTGACCAGTTCCCCGGCATTTATCGTGTCTGTACTTGATTAGTGAAACCAGTGAAGGATACCTGTGACCGCCCTTCGTTATTGGATCTTGATCCCTGCGCGCTCGATGACACCGCCCCATTTCTTGACCTCTGAGCTGATTAATCCCTTGAAGCGCTCTGGTGTACTCCCAACCACTTCTACACCCTGATTGGCGAATTTTTCTGTAACCGATTTTTCATTCAACATTTTGCGGATGTCATTGTTGATTTTTGCCACAATAGGTGCAGGTGTTCCCGCCGGGGCCTGAATGCCAAACCACACATTGACTTCATATCCTGGTACGCCGGATTCTTCTACAGTGGGTACATCGGGGGTAAGCGGCGCCCTTGTCTTTCCAGTAGAAGCAAGCGCCCGGAACTTCTTGGCTTTAATATTGGGATAGACATTAGGTACGTTGTCGAACAGAACATCAATGTCGCCGGCGAGCAATGCGGTAACCGCGGCAGCGCTGCCTTTATAGGGTACGTGAGTCATGCTGGTCTTGGTCAGCTCCTGAAAGAGTTCCATTGACAAATGGTTGGAAGAACCGGATCCCGTAGAGCCGTAATTGAGTTCGCCAGGGTGTGATCTGGCGTATTCGATCAGTGATTTCACATCTTTGAATTTCGAATCTGCGCGTACAGTCAGGATGTTTTGTGTACTTCCCGCCCATATGACAGGTTCAAAATCCTTGATCGCATCGTACGGAAGTTTTTGCTGGTAAAGGCCGGGTAGCGCAGAGAAAGGCAAGGGGGTAATAAGCAAGGTGTAGCCATCTGCTTTTGATTGTGCAACTGAACTATTACCTATAATTGTATTGCCACCAGGCTTGTTTTCTACAACGACAGATTGGCCCCACTGCTTGGTTAGATATTCACTGGCCGTACGAGCCAGAGTGTCATTAAAGCCCCCAGGCGTATACGGAACCACGATGCGAACAGGTGCTTGTGGATAAGCATTAGTGTCGTCTGCGGCTGTTGCACAATGGGCTGATGCAAATAAACATATGCCTGTTAACAGGCGACTAAGTATTCTGGTGTTCATTGACTGTCTCCTCTAATTCTATTTAAAGAATCGTTTTTAGAATTTGACTATGTACCCGGGCCCATCAACCACTGGGTATTCTTTGAATATTGCCTCATCTACCTCTATGCCGAGTCCGGGTCCTTTGGGCGGCTCCACGCAGCCGTCTTGTCCAATGGAAAAAGTGGCGCCGAACATATCCCGGAATGGATTAAAGTGGGAAACGCAGGCTTCAAAGTATCCGGCGTTTTCAATGGCGGCCAGGTAGTGCAGCGTTGCGGCATGATTCAATCCGGTTGCAGAGCTATGCGCATGTATCGGTATTCGGAAAGCGGATCCCAAATCGGCAATTCGTATTGCCTCGGTGATGCCACCTGTTTTGGATAGATCGGGCTGCCAGACTTGTACGGCGCCAGCCTCCAGCATCTGCGCGAACTCAAAGCGCATAAAATGATTTTCCCCTGCCGCGATTGGAACCAGTGGGGTGATTTTCGCGGCTTCCCGGTAAGAGGCGAAATCGTTGCAGGCAAAAGGCTCCTCGAGCCAGCCGGCTTTTATATCCGCGAGCGCTGGCAATACTCTGCGTACCTGGGCGATGGTGTAGGCCGTATTCGCATCTGTCAGGATATCAATGTCGTCTCCCAGTACTTTTCTTACGTGCAGGCAACGTGCAATATCGTTTTGGGTGGTATCGCCGATACGTAATTTGACTGCGCGATAACCCTGATCTACGTACGATTGCGCCTCTTCGGCCAATGACTCTTTGGGTTGATAACCCAGGGCGATTCCTCCAGCGTAAGCAGGAATGCGCTTGCTCGACCCCCCAAGCAGTTCATAGAGCGGCATGTTGGCCGCTTTGCCACGAATATCCCATAGCGCCATATCAATGCCGGAATAGGCCAGGGCAGCGCCCGCACCCAGTCCATGGCTGGAAAATTGCATCCGGTGGATACGCTGCCACGCGCCAATGACGTCGGTCGCCTGCATGCCCAGAATGAGTGGCTTTAAGGTGTTTTCGATCAGACTGACGATTGCGCCGGCACTGCGGCCAGGATGTGATTCTCCATAGCCGACGATCCCATCAGATGTTTCTACTCGTATGATGATTGCATCCCGCTTCAAGGTGCTGCCCACGCCCATCGTGACAGTTTTGCCTTCCGGTAGCCGATAGGAAAGGGGGATGGCAGTAACATTTGAAATTTTCACTCGCTCTTCCTCGTAGTTTTAAAGTCGGGGTTGACAATATTTACCGGCCGCTCTCCCCGAATGAGCGCCAGTTGTGTTTGCACGGCCAGCATACTCATTGCCCGCTCCGAGTCTTGCGTCATCCCTGCCACGTGAGGGGTAAGAATGACATTAGGATGTGTCAGCAACTTATGGTTCATGGCTAGCGGTTGGTTCTCAAATACATCCAGGACCGCACCCGAAATAATCTTGTTTTCAAGTGCATCAAGCAGATCCGGCTCGTTGATGACGGCGCCTCTGGCCACGTTGATAATCATCAAACCGGGTTTCGCGTGCCGCAGTGTTTGCTCATTGATTAGCCCTCTTGTCTGGTCATTCAGCGGGCAGGCAACGACAACGAAATCACTGTTTTCAAAAAGCGCTTCTATTTTTTGCGCAGGCCATTTCTCCGGAACACGCGAAGCGCTGCGGGTGTGGACCACGATGTTCATTCCGAGCCCACAAGCAGCGATTTCGGCGACTCGCTTTCCGATAGCGCCAAATCCGATAATCCCTAGCGTGCGCCCTTTTAATTCGAATGTCAGAGACGGCGCCGTCTTGCGAGCTTGCCAATTTCCACTCCTTACCATATGATCAAAATGATTCAGTCGGCGTGAGCTTTCCAGTATGGCTGTAATGGCATATTCGGCGACCGAGTTGGCGTTCACATCGGGTGTGTTAGCTACGGGAATGCCGTGGCGTGTTGCGCTATCGACAGGAATAAAATCCAGGCCCACTCCGTGACGAACGACGCCACGGAGTGTATTGTTCGAATCGAAAATTCCGTCGGGCAGCTTGCGTCTGACAATCAGTCCTTGTGCGTCGGTAATTAATTGCCGCAGTTTGTGTTCAACCTGGTCCGCTGGCAGCGCTGGATCAAGCGTGATAACCTCTGTCTCCTGTTCCAGTATCCTATGAGCTTCGGGATGAATGGTGTCGGTCAACACGACCTTCACCGGTACTTTGCTATTGTTCATGCATAAAGCCTGTTGGTTTAATTAGCTATTTCAGGTTGCCGATAATTGAGTCTGTCAGCTCGTCCGTACTGCAATTGCCTCCCAGGTCCGGCGTGACCCGACGACCCGGGGCGCAGAGCGCTTGTTCAATTGCGTGTATTATTGTGGAGGCGGCTTGCTGTTCACCCAAATGCTCCAGCATCATTGCGGCAGACCAGATCTGGCCAATCGGATTTGCAATTGCTTTACCTGCTATATCTGGCGCCGAGCCATGGACGGGTTCAAACATGGAGGGGTGGCGCCGTTCGGGATTGATATTGGCGCTTGGAGCAACGGCAATGGTGCCAGTGACCCCGGGGCCCAGATCGGATAAAATATCTCCAAATAAATTAGAGCCGACTACCACGTCAAACCGCTCAGGGGACAACACAAATCTGGCGGACAGAATATCTATATGATATTGGTCCGCAATGATGTCTGGATACCCTTTGGCCATGGCGGAAAATCGTTCATCCCAATACGGCATTGCGTGATAGATACCATTGGATTTTGTCGCTGAAGTGACGCGCAATCGCTTTTGTCGCTTTGCAAATTCGAACGCGAACTTTATTATCCTGTCCGTACCATACCTTGTAAAAACAGACTGCTGAACCACAAATTCACGGTCTGTTCCTTCAAACATCCGTCCGCCCACCTGAGAATACTCTCCCTCGGTATTTTCTCGCACTATCCAGAAATCTATTTTTTTCTTGTCCGCATTTACCAGCGGGCAAGGCACGCCGGCAAGCAGGCGGACAGGGCGAAGGTTGACGTATTGATCAAATTCGCGTCTTATAGGTATAAGAAGATTCCACAGCGAAATATGATCAGGCACGCCAGGAAAGCCCACTGCACCAAGGAAAATTGCATCGCTGTCGCCAAGTCGCTCAATGCCGTCATCGGGCATCATTTTTCCCGTTGATTTATATAATTCACAACTCCAGTCATAGTGACGATAGTGAAGCCGGAACCCATGTATCGCACTGACCGCATCAAGGACGCGAAGGCCGGCGGGAACCACTTCCTTGCCGATTCCGTCACCGGGTATAACTGATATATGGTATGTGTTCATCGCTCAGTGCTTTCATTAATCAAATTTACTTGAAAAGAAGTCGACAATTTTTGGCAACGGTTCCTGTTCAAGTCCGGCCTGCGCGGCGGCAGAGTACGCTGTTTTTACTGACTGGGCAATGTCGCTCCTTGCATGCTGATCCTCTGCCAGCGCGCAGTAATAACTCATGTCTTTCAGCGCGTTGGAGATCGAGAACTGGAAGCCAGACGTATCGCCTGACTCAATAAATGGACGTAGCCGGTTCAGTACCACGCCGCCACCGCCTCCATTGGCCAAAATCTCGCAAAAGGCTTTCTCATCTATTCCTGCTTTGTGCGCGCATGCTGCTGCTTCAGCCAATAGCACTGAAAAGCCCAGTGATACGTAGTTGTGCAGCAATTTCATCTTGTGCCCGGCGCCTGTTGGCCCTGCGTAAGTAATGTTCTCCGCATAGCTCTGCAGGATTGGCAAGCATGCCTCGTATACGTCGGCGTCTCCACCTACAATCAGATTCAACCGTCCTTCGGCCGCTTCTTTTGGAGTCCGTGTCATGGGAGCGTCCAGAAAGTTTCCGCCTTTGTCCTCAATTAATTTTGCAATTTTCAGGGTGGACGAAGGGATGGCTGTAGAGCAGTCAATAATTGTGCATCCCTTTTTCATGTCATGCAAAACGCCATCTTCCTGAAGTAAAACTTGTTCTACCTGTGGCGTGCCTGTGACGCAAAGAATCAATACATCACTGCGTGATGCCAGATCGGATGCGCTGTTGCATGTTTGGGCGCCGGCCTTTATCAATGCATCAAGAGGCTGATTCCCCGGGTGCTCAAGAATAGTTAACCGGTGACCCCCTCGCAGCAGACTTGACGCGATGCCTGAACCCATCAGCCCTGCACCAATCAGCCCAATGTCTTGTTGCTTATCAATCATCACTTTTCCCATTAAAAAATTAGACACACGCTTGGTGTCGAAGTTGTATCAAGCGGCGTTTATTCCACCGGCACATATATACTTAATCTCGATGTAATCATCTACGCCATACTTCGATCCTTCGCGCCCGACTCCTGATTCTTTAACGCCCCCAAAAGGAGCCAGTTCGGTAGAAATGATTCCTTCGTTCAAACCGATAATGCCGGTTTCCAGCGCCTCTGCGACCCGCCAGGATCTTTGATAGTCAGAGGTATAGAAGTAGGCGGCCAGTCCGAACGGCGTGTCGTTGGCCAATTCGATGACCTCCTGCTCACTGGAAAATCTGATCAAAGGGGCGACAGGCCCGAACGTCTCCTCATACATCAGAAGCGCATCTCGCGGTACATCGACGAGGATAGAGGGTTCGTAAAACAGTCCACCCAGTTCATGAGTGCGGCCTCCGCACAGCAGACGGGCACCGCCACTAATTGCATTTTCAATATGTTGGTTCACTTTGTTAACGGCTGCCTGGTCAATAAGGG
>JBOIGK010000214.1:0-4359 GCA_050742695.1 Advenella sp.
AGTCGATACCGGCAAGATGAGCGCCGAAGAAGCGGCGGACTATATCGTAAGCTACCTGGAACATGAACGCTTTCTTTAAACCAAATCTGATCATCCATTATTAGTGTTCTATATCAGAGCCCGGTTATTTCCATAACCGGGCTTTTTTAAACCCGACACTGGTACTTTGGTATTTATACCTTGTTTCAGTAAAAAAAATGTGTGATCATCCACCATAAAGATGGGAATACTGGACATGCAATTCCAGATCCCTCTCGCTTCCTTCGCGCCATGACAGATTTTGGCTGGATAAACAAAACTAACTGCGTTCAGCGCTTTTTTCACATGCCGTTTGATTTCAATAACGATGTTTCTTTTGTTCTGGGGAAAACTTATGTCAAGTATCATTTCCAGAATTTGTCCAAACCCATTGTATTTCTGTTTTCCCCCAGTGGCGCGGAAATTCCAGTTGAAAATGTACGAGAGGGTATAGACCCTTGGGGATTTTCAAGAATAAAAGGATTAGGACTGAATGTTTTATCGTTTACATCTCTACAGCCCAGAAATTGGTATAAACACCCGGTTTTAAATCAATATCTTAATGTGCAGCTCCCAGATATGCTGCCAGACTTTCCCGAACGGCTTGGGATCGGCGCCAATGTAGGTGGCTTTGGTGTATCTCTTTATGCAAATGCGCTCAACTGCCAGCGAATTCTCCTGTTCAGCCCTGTATCAACCTTGAATCAGCAGTGCGCGCCCTGGGAAAATCGTTTTGCGCAAGGCTTGCGCAGTTTGAACTGGACTCGAGGAGACATCGATGGCAGCACAACGCACTGCCCTGGGCAGATTATTTACGACAAACTACAGGTGCTGGATAATTCACATGTACAGCGCTATGGCTCGCAACTTGAACGTATCAATGCTCGAGGCATGGGAGAGGATATTTACAAACACCTGCAGACAATGAAGCTACTTGATAAAGTAATTGGTGCTTTCGTAGATAATCAACTGACAAGCCATTTTGTCCATGCATCGCTGCGCAGAAGGCGAAATTATCTGTACTACTATGCAAGGCTGCTCAACCACATCTCGAATCGCCTGACTCCCGCCAGACAAACAATTGTTGAAAATCGGCTTCTTGCCTGTGTACGTGAACACGCCAAGGATCCTCAGGCCTTTCGTTATCAGGATGCGACCCTGCTCAGAGATCTGGCCATCAGAATCGAGAACGAGGATCTGACTTTGGCAGAACATTTAATGAGCCAAGCTCACCAATTACGAAAAGGACCTTTCATCGCTAAAAAACTGGAAGCATACCGCAGTACGCTGAATCAGCGCTAAGCTCACGACAGTATATTTATATACGTAAAATGCATCACCAAATTGTCGCGACCTACTGCAGGTTCGCCCAAAACCAGGCGCCCGGCCCGCAGGCCGAGCTCATGCAGCGTGTCAGAAATTGCTTTCAGACTATCCAGCTCAACCTCTGGACACGAAATATAGATCTCACCCA
Organism: Advenella sp.; assembly: GCA_050742695.1. Taxonomy (GTDB): domain Bacteria; phylum Pseudomonadota; class Gammaproteobacteria; order Burkholderiales; family Burkholderiaceae_B; genus Advenella. The sequence continues at coordinate 1,493 of JBOIGK010000214.1, forward strand.
AAGAAAGCACATCCAGCCACAACAAGAGAATCCTTGAATCCGATTCGAGCAATAAACGCAACGATGGCACGTCGAAAACTAAAAATAGCGAATCGGGTATCACTTCCTCATCCAAGTGGCGTGACGTAAAATCACTCTGCTCCACTTCTATACAGGTAATGTCTTGAGCAGTGTTATGAACGGCCCTAATAGACAACTGTTGAGCCAAGTCCGCACTCAACGCCTCGGCCAGCATTTTCAGTTTTGGCATAAAAGAAATATTATTTTTATATATCAAATATTTTTCCAACTTGTTAGTTAACAACTACTCGATACGCTGACGGGCAAAGAGGGCCTGTACAATCAACTGGTCCTGCCCTGCCTTATTTTTGCCACAATTGAGCAATACATCACGAACCATCACATGCGATCCTATTACGGCGCCTTCCTCCGGAACATTATCCTGCAAGGTGTTGATTAAGAACCTTGGCACCCAGATGTGCTTATATCCCCTTCTATCAAAATCCAGCCAGAATGCCCAAGCAAGATCTTCATCATTGCGTCTTGTGACATCGAATCCAATTTGAGATGCAACCTCTGTTTCGATCAATGCAGTGAGCACCATGTCATTCCGTAAAAAATGGACATGATCTCCCATAAATTGGCTGAGCACTTTTCCTGGCTTAACACCGTATCTATATTGATTTGGCGACACCGCCTGAGGGATTATTACGGATGTGTTATATGCACGCAGCATTTCAACCAGGAAATTGGGGGCGAGAATGGTGTGCTCATCCAAAAAAACACATAATTTGGTTTTAGTTTTCTGAAGGAGCATCTTGAAAAGAGCCGCTCTTCCGACAAGCGGTTGCTCCAGCAATGTGCAATGGGGCAGTCGAAGCCGGATATACCCCTGCACAGTCTCACTAATGGAGCCTTGATCAAAGCAGATCAACACATTCTGCGCTTTGACTGTTTGCGCACAAATGGCGTCAATAACTGCCTGCATATTGCCGGCTTCTGTAACTGAAACCAGAAAGCTGACCTCATGCGCAACGGCACGACGGCGAGCAAATTTCAGAGCGTATTTTTTCTTTTTCTTTCTGGCAGCATCATACAGCATGCCAACGCTTTGCGCGATGCGTGACGGATCAAGCTCTTCCTGGTTGTACTGCTGCAAACGTTTGACTATTTCAGATGCGTTCTGAGCGATAGAATTGACAGTTCGCTGCCATTGTCTGACATCGGGCTCTTTCTTATCCAGAATATAATGTCTTAAATCAGGTGGAAAGAATGATTCCATTGGCGTGCCTGACATCACGATTGGCAGGACACCTCGATCTATGGCCTCAAGACACGCGAAACTGAACGTTTCAGCAGCACCCAAAACCGGGAAAAAGCTCCCTGCCCGCAAGCGTGCGAGCGCTTCATCTCTTGACAATTCCCCCAGGAATTTAACCTTGTCACGCAATGTTGGCGTCAACCTCTCCAGAATGTATTCACGTGGATTTGCTCGAAACGGAATACGGTCTTCTTTACCAATAAAAAGCACTTCATCCAATTCTGTTGAACTGTTCATCAAATTGGCCAGCAAAATCAGCTTATCCACCCCTTTCGATAAACACAGTCGCCCAAGAAACTGTATGGACGAGTGGACGCTGTCGCAGGGAGTGCACGTTTGAAATGCATAGGGCTCACGCGTCACGACGATATTCTCTGTAATACCGTACCTGTGCAGACGTGTTCGTGCCGCTACAGAGGGAGTCAGTATCAAGTCACTGATTCGCAGTTGCTGACGCTCGCTCGTAAGTTCGTTTTGCGTATAAACGGAGGAGGCAATCTGGTCTGCATCGTTATAATCCTCAATGAACCCATGATTGAAGGTAGAACACAGGATGTTGCGGCTCAAACTGGAAGATTGGATATGCTGAAATGCCCTAAGGGACGGCGCCAGGAAGTCTGCAGACTCAATCACCTCAATTTGCCATTCATTCGCACAATTTAAAATTTCATCAGATAATATCGCGGAGACCGCATAATTGTATGGTCCCTGTGGAAACTGCCGGTGTACCTGAATACCTTCCAAGTAACATATTCGGGTGTTTTCGGACTTGAACGGCCAATAATTGTACGTATCACTCCTGGGCTGATAAGTCCAGGTCAATAGAAATATCTCGTGGCCTGCTCGCTCCATAGCAGATGCCATATATCCAATATATGTGCCTATACCTCCCGACGGGAAAATCGGGCTTTCATTTGTGACATACAAAATACGCATTCACTACACTCTGACGCCGGTCATCGTAAACGAGCTTACCAGTATACGATTAAGCTCCGAAGTTGCACGGGGCAAATTGATAATGATTCGTGCTCCGATCGCTTCCACCAATGGCAACGATTCATACTGGGCATCGTCTATATGATAACTAAATGCCAATGGTATACCCAATGCCGGATACGATCTATGGTGGTAATCCTCATGCCTTGAATCGGGAAAATACAACCGCAAATACATGGAAAAATTTCCTACCAGTTCATCCGACGATGCGTTGAAAGCAGGAACAAAATCCAAAGTCAAATTATTTATTTCCCGTAACGCGTCAATAGATACATCAGTTTCCAACGTGAAATATGTCAGATCATGCTCTGGATCAATGCTGGGACAGATCAACAAGCACGAGGTACCAGCAGTAGGGTCTTCGCTATTTGAGTCGTCATGATAGGTATCAGTTTTGACCATACAGCTGAAACCACCCGCATCGGAACTAAACCCGACACATACGCCATGAGTGATTTCTTCATATGCCTGAACTTTTCGCTCGGTAACGTCAGGAGAAAAACGTGTCAACAATGACTCAAGCGCATTCTCCACCGGACCAGTCAAATCC
>JBOIGK010000215.1:0-3519 GCA_050742695.1 Advenella sp.
GTTCCGGGCCGAAGGCCTGCAAGAAAATGCGCTTTACCATGCCGTATTGTCCTGAACCCTTTTGATTCTATCCCGCCTACCATGACCACAATGACTTCCGCCAGCCCGGCCATACAGGACAGCACCACGCCCAAGCGTCCACCGTATCTGATCAGGCATCCCGAGTTTTTTACACTCGGCCTTATTGTCGTTCTGTTCGTGGTCGTAGCTGTCATCAATCCCATGTTTTTCCAACCGGGTTCGCTGTTTGACGTGCTTCGGGCGGCAACCAGATCGGCTATTTTCGCGCTGGGCATTCTGGTGGTGCTCGCCTCTGGCGGGCTGGACGTCTCCTTTACCGCAATAGCGGCGCTGGTCATGTACGGCCTGACCAAGATCGTGCTGCTTTATTTCCCTGAGGCGCCTTTTGTGCTGATCCTGCTGGCCGGCGCCATGGGAGGATTGGCGCTGGGACTGCTCAACGGTTGGCTGGTCAAAAAGCTGGCTGCCCCTTCCCTGGTTGTCACCATCGGCACGCAGTTTCTGATCCGCGGCTTTCTGCTGGCGTTTATCGGTACCGAGTTTTTCATGAACATCCCTCCCTCCATGCTGGCAGTGGGGCAGGCAAATATTGTCAGTTTCCAGAACAACCAGGGGTTGCAGACGGCGCTGCCATATACCACGCTGGCGATCCCCATTCTGGCACTGCTTACCTGGTGGCTATTGAACAAGACAATGATGGGACGCGCGGTATACGCCATGGGAGGCAGCCCTGCGATTGCAGAGCGTCTTGGCTATAACCTGACACGGGTCTATCTCTTTGTTTTCGGTTACGCCGGCCTGCTGGCGGGTATCGCCGGCATTATTCACGTTTCCAGTACGCGCATTGCCAACCCCTTCGATATTGTCGGCACCGAACTGGATGTAATTGCTGCCGTGATTCTGGGTGGCGCCCGCATTACCGGGGGCAGCGGAACCGTAACCGGGACACTGCTGGGCGTGCTGCTGGTCACGTTGATCAACAGCGTACTGATTACGCTGGGTATCCCAACGACCTGGCAAAAAGTGATCGTCGGCGCGTTTATCCTGGTAGCCGGCCTGCTGTTTTCGTTGCGGGGCAGGCAATAAAGCCGCACAACAGACTTGGCCGGGGCCTGAGAGGACTGCCACGCAGTCCTCATGACCTGCCAAATAGTCTCAACCGGCAGGATATATCTGCCAAAGCAGGCCTGCGGTATCAGTCTTGTTCCGTGAGTATGGCATCAAACTCGTTCAGGTCTGCAAAGCGGATATGTCTGCGCACGCCCAGCTTGCTGGAATCGACCACCAGATAACGTCGTTTTGCGCGTTGCATGGCGCGGCGCTTGATGTCTTTTTCATGCAGATTCCAGCAACTGACGCCGGTATGATCATCAACGCCCCCGGCCGACATAAAGGCCGTATCAAAACTGAGCTGATCCAGTGCATTGAGCGCTTCCTGGCCGGAAAAAGAATCGGAAGACGGCATGTAGGTGCCGCCAAGCACAATCAGGCGCACAGCGGGCTTGTCTTTGAGAATTTCCGCCGTATTCAATGAATAACAGACCACAGTCACGGCCAGACCCTCAGGAATCAGCCTGGCCAGATGCAGCAGCGTCGTTCCGCAATCGATAAAAATAACATCCTGCGGTTTAATCAGCGCCAGCGCTTTTTGCGATGCGCGTTTTTTTGCCTGGGCAAAATGATCTTTTTCCTGCGCCACAGAATACTGAGCTGCGTTCTGAAGCGAATGCGCCGACACGATATGACCGCCCAGATAAGACAGATTGCCCTTGTGGCGCGCCAGATCCCGTCGCACCGTCATTTCAGAGACGCCCAGCAAGGCGGCGGCGTCCCGTAGTCGCAATGACCCCGACTGCTGCAGCGCCTGCTCCAGCTTGTGTAAACGCTCTGCTGGCGTCATTACCTGTTCCTGCCGTTAAATTGGAATATTATAAACTGTGGTGCCGTCAGGCGGTGCAACTACGGTTTCGAACATGATCGGCCGCGAATGATCAGCAAGACCGACTGCTTTGACTGCATTCCTAACGCAATAGGGCCCTGAACAGATCGGATTCAGGCGCGGGCGGCGTTTCCTCCAGGCTCAGGCTGGACTCGATCCGGTTCAGGTGCTCCAGCATGCAGTCGACTGCCTCCTGCGTCTTGCCCTGGCGACATACACCAAGAAAAGCAGCATGCTCATCTGACGAGCACGAAGACTCGTTGGACGACTGAAAGCGCATGGCGATCAGCGAACTGCGGGCCACCAATTCACGGACAAATCGGGCCAGCACTTTATTGCCGCTCAGATCGGCCAGCTTGATATGGAAATCGCCCAGCGTCTCTTCCCGGATGTTTCCCGGTACCGACTTATCTAATGCAGCGCGTTCGTGATGAATTTGCGCTTCAAGTTGTGCAAATTCACGCTCGGTGGCCGAGGCGACAAACAGCCTGACGATTTCACTCTCCAGTAGCCGCCTTGCAGCAAAGACTTCATGCGCCTCGCGGATGCTGGGGCGACTGACGAAGGTGCCCTTGTCCGGCACCGTCTCGACAAGATTGTCACGTGCCAGAATCAGCAGCGCCGCGCGTATCTTGGTGCGGCTGACGCCATACATGCGGCCAAGCGCCTCTTCACGCAGCCAGATTCCTGGGGGAAGCTGCCTGGCCAGGATGGCACGGGCAATATCCTGGGCGATTTCATCCGGCCCGCGCTTGGACACACCGGTTGGCGCTACACCTTGCTCGGAGGGGTCTGCCTGTTTGTTTTTATTTTCGGTGAGGGACATGGTCGCACAAGGCTGTTGGTTCGGGGATGATGCGCGACCATTATAACAAGAACAGATCTATCTGTTAGCCGATGCCGATGCGCCCGTCATGTCCGTCACGGCCACCGTCTCCGGCTGCACTGCGGCATCGTTGATGCAAAAGCGTCTTGCCACCGGCCAGTATTTCATGAGCAAATAATAGGCAAGACCCGCAGGAACCAGGCTGGCGTACCATGCAATGGTGGCAAAATAGAGTGCGACCAGCGCGCCCAGCAACGAGGCCACAATGCCAGCCCAGTTCACCCCACGATAGGGACCCGTCGCGTCGTACAGTAGCGCGAGGTCAAGCCGACGACGACGCAAGACATAATAATCGACCGCCATCACCGCAAACAGAGGACCCAGAAAGGCTGAATAGGTTTGCACAAATATTTGCAGGCCCCTTGCTGAATCGTCGCGCACCAGCACCCACGGAAAGGTGGCAAAGGCAAGCAAACCGACCAGCACGGCCGATTTGCGAAAACTCAACTTGCAAATGTCCATCAGCACGTAGGCCGGCGGTACAACATTATTGAGCACATTGGTCGTAATCTGTGCAAAAGCGATGAACAGCAGCGTGATCACGAGCAACGGCTTGTTATCGACCGCACTGGAAAAAACCTTGATCGGATCGGCAATCCCGGTGGCACCGGACACCATCAGGCCGATCAGTCCCATGAACAGCGTGGCCGGCAGGATAGACATGGAGTAAATC
>JBOIGK010000216.1:0-12077 GCA_050742695.1 Advenella sp.
CAAATGTACTTACTACGGAGTGACCATGTCACAGGAATTTGAGAATAAAGTCGTATTGATTACCGGCGGCAGCCAGGGCATCGGCCTGGCGAGCGCGCGCCTTTTCGCCCAGGAGGGCGCCAAGGTCGGCATTGTTGGACGCTCCCGCGACCATTTGGACCAGGCTGTACACAGTCTTGCAAAAGAGGGATTGCATGTCGTTACCGCTGCCGCTGATTTGCTCAATGCTAACGAGTCAACGCGCGCGCTGGATGAAATTGAAGCACAACTGGGACCGGTGGACGTACTGGTCAACAGTGCAGGCGCGGCAAAACGTCACACGCCGGAGTCACTGACGCCGCAACTGTGGCGCGAGACCTTCGACGCCAAGTTTTACCCCAACCTGCATACGCTGCACGCGGTACTGGAGCGCTGGGCGTCCCGTGCCCAGACTCGCAGCGACAAAAGTGAGCAGGTCGGTGTGGTGGTCAATATCATCGGCACAGGCGGAAAGCAGCCAACGTCTAGCCACCTTGCCGGCGGTTCCGCCAATGCAGCCCTGATGTTGGCCACAGTCGGGCTTGCCGCCCATTACGCCCCTTACGGTATCCGCATCAACGGCATTAACCCTGGATTCACGCTGACCGGACGCATAGAACAGGCATTGACGCTCGAAAGCGAGCGCAGGGGCATTACCCGCGAGCAGGCCTTCGCCGAAGGCCAGGCGCAGATTCCACTGGGTCGCTACGGCAGGCCTGAGGAAATCGCGCAAGTGGCGCTATTTCTGGCGAGCCAGCGCTCCAGCTATGTGGTGGGGGCGATCATTCCTGTCAACGGCGGCAGCGCACCGGTCATTTGAGCATGCACAGCATGGACATCCGCTAATGAACTCTTCCATATTCACCTTTATTGCGCGCCGTCTGCTGCAACTGGTTCCCATCGTGTTCCTGATCATTCTGGTCACCTTCGCGTTGCTGCGCCTTGCGCCGGGCGATCTGGCCGACGTCATTGCGGGCGAGTCCGGTTCGGCGACACCGGAGTATATGGCACAACTGCGCAGCCAGTTCAATCTTGATTTGCCGGCGAGCACCGTGTTTTTCAATTATCTGGGGAATCTGCTGCATTTTGATCTGGGGTTTTCATTCCGCCACGGCATGCCGGTGGCCGATCTGATCATCGATCGCGTAGGGCCAACCCTGGTGCTGATGCTCACAAGCATCACACTGGCCACAGTCATTGGGGTAGCGCTCGGCGTACTGTCTGCAAGATACCGGGGCAGTCTGCTGGACGAAGCCATTTCCACAATCTCGACCCTGGGATTCGCCACGCCGGTTTTCTGGGTCGGGCTCGTGCTGATCGTGGTCTTCGCGGTCAATCTGCGCTGGTTACCCTCTGCCGGCATGAGCAGTATCGGCGGGCCGCCCCTTACCAGTTGGGCCGGCATCATCGACCTTCTTCGTCATCTGATCCTGCCCGCCTCGACACTGGCGTTCTTCTATCTGTCGATTTACGTTAGGGTAACCCGCTCAGCCATGCTCGAAGTGTATGGCCTGGATTTCGTGCGCACCGCCCGGGCCAAGGGCCTGAGCGAATCCCGGGTTGCGATCAGGCACGTCCTGCGCAACGCCCTGCTGCCGGTGGTCACGCTAACCGGCCTGCAGCTGGCCTCGCTGCTGGGCGGCTCCATCGTGATCGAAACCATCTTCGCCTGGCCCGGATTGGGGCGGCTTGCCTATGACGCCGTATTTAACCGGGACATCAATCTGCTGATGGGTGTTTTCCTGTTCAGCTCCTTGCTTGTTGTCTTTATGAACCTGTTTGTCGATATTCTTTACGCAGTGCTTGATCCCAGGATCGCAGGGAGACGCTCATGATCCGCAATCTCGCCCGAAAATTCAGGCAATCGCGGCCGCTGGTGCTGGGATCCGGCCTGCTGCTACTGATCATCCTGTCTGCGTTGCTGGCCAGCCTGGTGTATCCCCAGGACCCACTGGACATCGTTGCCCCGGCCAATCTGTGGCCCGGCACGCCGGGGCATTACCTGGGTACGGACATGATGGGACGCGACATGGGCGCCGGCCTGATGCATGCGGCAAGCGTCTCGCTGGCGGTGGGGTTTTTCGCGGCCCTGCTGTCCGTGACCATCGGCATCGCTCTGGGTGTCCTGGCCGGCTATTGCGGCGGCTGGATCGACGATGTGCTTATGCGCATCACCGAGATGTTCCAGACCTTTCCCAGCTTTCTTTTTGCCGTGGTCCTGGTCGTCATTCTTGAACCATCGATCTACAGCATCATCTTTGCCATTGGCATTACTGCCTGGTCGCAAATTGCACGGCTGGTGCGCGCCGAAGCCCTGCGTGTACGTAATGCCGAATTCGTAACAGCAGCGCGCACCATCGGGCTGCCGAATTATCGAATCATCCTTGCCCATGTGTTGCCCAACAGCCTGGCGCCCGTTGTGGTAACGACCTCGGTGCTGATGGCTCATGCCATTTTGACCGAGGCCTCGCTCTCGTTCCTGGGGTTGGGCGATCCTGGCGTCATCTCTTGGGGCAGCATGATCGGTATGGGGCGTTCTACCCTGCGCACCGCATGGTATATGACCGCCCTGCCCGGCGTTGCGATTTTTATGACAGTCATCAGCCTGATGCTGCTGGGCAACGGTCTGAACGACCTGTTCAATCCACGGGTTCAGGCCAACAGGAAATAACTGCCAAATGCCATACAAACCGCAACCCAATCCTAATATTGCAGACTAAAACCATGTCAACACTTCTCCATCTCGATCCTACGGAACACCAACAGCTTGCACGGCAGCAAAGAGAAGATCTCGCCGCGGCGCACCGGCTGGCTGTCTGGCACGACCTGACCGAAGGCATCTACAATCATTTGACGGCGATTGTCCCGGGGCACCTTGACCGATTCTATGTACCGCCTTTTGGACTGCACTGGAGCGAGGTCCAGGCCAGCCAACTGCTTACCGTGGATTTCTCCGGCCAGATACTGGAAGGCGAAGGCATTTTGCAACGCTCAGCATATTGCATCCACGCCCCCGTTCATGCCGCCCATCCCAAGCACGCCGTGATTATGCACACCCATATGGCATACACCAGCGCACTGGTGCGCCTGCAGGACCAAAGACTGCAACCGCTGGGACAGACCGAGGCGCTGCTCATCGATCAGATCGCCTACGACGATCACTATGACGGACTGGCACGTGATTGTGCCGAAGGTGAACGACTGGCCGCGGTTCTGGGTGAGAAAACGATTCTGTTCATGGCCAACCATGGCGTGCTGGTCACCGGCAAAACCGTCGCCGAAGCCTACGACCGTCTCTATTGCCTGGAACGCTACGCCCGGGTGCATCTGCATGCGCTGTGGACCGGGCTGCCCACAAAAGTGCTGACGCCGGAACAAGTGGCCAAAGTACAGCATCAAATTCACAACACAGCCTTGCATAGCGCGCAGCCGGCCGCATACAAACCCGCCAGCCAGCTTCATTTTGAAGCGCTGCGCCGCCTGTTGGACAAACGCGAACCGGATTATGCGTCATGAATGCCGTTGAGTCGATTACATATCAACACGATGGGTCCATACACACTCGTGAAGGCAACGCACAATTGGTCAGCAGCGCATTGCCGAGGCTGTTGACTGAACTGGCAGCAGGCGCCGCCCAACGGGACCGGGAGCGAGCACTACCCCATGAGGAAATTGGCCAGCTTACTGCGCTTGGGTTTGCCGCGGCACGTGTGCCTGCTGAGTATGGCGGCGCCGATATCGGTATCGTCGATCAGACAAGGCTTTTTACCCAACTGGCCCAGGCCGACCCAAATATCGCCCAGGCATTGCAACCGCACGCATGCGGCCTGGAAAAAATCCGGATTTACGGTACACCGGCGCAACGCGCCCACTATTTTTCGCTTGTCCTGCAGGGCGCCATCATCACCAATGCGTCGGCCGAACGCGGCGGCGCGGTCGTGGGCGATATCAAGGTCCTGCTATCCAGACAGGCAGGCGCGTGGGTGCTGGATGGAGATAAACACTATTGCACCGGCAGCCTTTACGCGAGCCACTTCTATGTCCTGGCCCAGCGTGACGATGGGCTGCGCAGCATTGCACTGATACCGAAAGAGCGGCACGGGGTCCAGGTGATCGACGACTGGGATGGCATGGGCCAGCGCACCACCGCCAGCGGCACCGTGCGCCTGCGTCAGGTTGCGGTTGCCGAAGACGAACAAATGCCGCTTCCTGCCCCCGGGTCCATCAGGACGTATGAAGGCGCGTATGCGCAACTGCTGCATGCGGCCATCGACTGCGGCATTGCACTGGCTGCCTTCGACGACGCGACGGAGTATGGTCGAAGCCGCTCGCGTCCGGTGCCCGAAGCCGGGGTATCCCGCGGGAGCGACGACCCGTACGTGCAGCAGGCCGTCGGCGAGATGGCTACGCTGGCGCATGGCGCTCAGGCCATGGTAGAACGCGCGGCCATCGCCTTGCACTCGGTCGTATCCGACGCCCTGGACCAGAGGGCAGATGAGGCGGCGCTGGGCCGGGCCTCTATCGCCGTGGCTGAAGCCAAAATGGCGGCCACGCATGCCAGCCTGCGCGTCAGTGAGATGCTTTACCAGGTCGGCGGCGCAAGCGCGACAACGCGCAACTGGAATTTCGATCGCCACTGGCGAAACGCACGCACCCACACGACTCACGATCCTGTCGCCTATAAGGCCAAGGCCGTTGGAAATTACTATCTGAACGGCGCGCTGCCCCCCATCAACACCAAAATCTGACATTTTCCATTATGACCAATGCTATTTTGCCTCTGGCATCCCTGCCCAGCCACAGTCCTTTGGGACAGGCCCTTGAACAGCCCATGCTGCTTGGGTTATTCCTGCCTATTCACAACGGGGGCTGGACCATGTCCACGCTGCCAAGAGGAACAGACTGGAGCTTTGATTACAACGCCGCATTGACAAAACAGGCCGAGCAGTTGGGGTTTGAACTGGCTTTCGGCCCGGCGCACTGGCTTTCCAAGGGTGGCTTTGGCGGCGAAACGAAATACCGCGAACAATCGCTTGACGCCTTTGTTGCGACCTGCGGCCTGGCCGCCGTCACGCAGCGGATATTGCTGGTCTCGACCATTCATATTCTTTACGGCCCGTGGCATCCCCTGCATCTGGCCAAGTTCGGCGCAACCCTCGATCACATTTCCAAAGGCCGTTGGGGGCTGAATATCGTCACCGGCTTTCGCAAGGATGAATGGGCCATGTTCGGCCAGCAGCAAATCGAGCACGATAAGCGCTACCAGATTGCAGATGAATACGTCGATATTCTGAGCAAACTGTGGAGCAGCGACGAAAATCTCGATTATCAGGGCGATCGGTGGCAGCTTAAACAGGCATTCGTGACGCCCAAGCCCCAATACGGACGTCCGATACTGGTCAGCGCGACCAGTTCGCCTGCCGGTATTGCAAGCGCCGTGCGGCATTCTGATCTGATTTTCATCACCAGCCCGACCGGCGCACGATTTGAAAAAGCCATCGGTGCGCTGCCGCAACTGAACGCCAGCGTCAAGCAACAGGCAGCGCTGCTGGGTCGCGACGTTCGTACGTTGATCAACCCGATGATCATCTGCCGCGACACAAAACGGGAAGCGCAACAGGTGTATCAGTCGATCCTGGCAAAGGCCGACCAGGGTGCAATTGACGGGTTCTTCCACTCCCACGCGACCGGAGACAGCCGCTCCTGGCGTGGGCACGAGCGCGACGAGCGCACGGTAGGCGGCAACATCCAGTTGATCGGCACGCCGGAACAGATTGTGGACCAGTTGCTGCAACTTAAGGCAGCGGGCTGCGACGGCATACAGATCTGTTTCTTCGATTACGAACCCGAACTGGCCTATTTCGGTGAACGCGTCATTCCCCTGCTGGAACAGGCAGGTTTGCGCAAGCCGGTTGCCCGACCCGGTGCATAGACCTCTTTAATCCTTCTGACTCACAAAGGCATACCTCGACATGACACACCCATCTCCCACAGTGGCCCTGGCCATCGAGCCGGCGACGCTGCACACCTGGCTCTCGGACAGCCAGGAAATCGCCCTGATCGACGTGAGCGAAGCCGGCCAGTTCGGCCAGCAGCATTTACTGCTCGCCTCCAATTTACCCTACAGCCGGTTTGAACCTGCCTTGCTTGACAACGTGCCGCGCAGCGGCACTCGCCTGGTGATTACCTCCACTGACGGTGTCCTGGCACAGCTTGCCGCCGCCCGGGCCATCGACCTGGGATACCACCATGTACACTGGCTGGCCGGCGGTACGCGCCAATGGCAGCAGCAAGGCTATAAAACCTTTCAGGGCGTAAACGTTCCCAGCAAAGCCTTCTCGGAATATGTCGAACATGCATTTGACACGGGCTCAATGACGGCTGAAGAACTGGCGCACGGGCAGCAGTCAGGACATGACCTGATCCTGCTGGACTCGCGTACCCTGGAGGAACATCGCAAGTTTCATGTGCCTGGCGCGATCAGTTGCCCAGGCGGCGAGATCGTCACACGCTTCGCAGATGTTGTTACCTCGCCCGATACGCTCGTGGTCGTCACCTGCGCCGGTCGCACCCGGGGCATTATCGGCGCGCAAAGTCTCATTGATGCAGGCGTACCCAATCGCGTCGTGGCGCTAGCCGGAGGCACACAAGGCTGGCGGCTTGCCGGACTGGATCTGCACTATGGCCCTGGCCAGGAGACGCAACCGGCGAGCGCCGCTGCACAGGAAAAGGCCCGGGCCAGCACCCATCAATTGGAGAAACGCGTCGGCCTTGCCCGGATCGATTCTGAGACACTGCAGGCGTGGCTGGCAGACCCGGCGCGCACCACTTATGTATTCGACATCCGCAGTCGTGAGGAATTCGAGGCTGGTCATCTGGCGGGCGCCGTCTGGGCCGAGGGCGTGCAACTGATTCAATGTTTCGACGAATATGCGGTCGTGCGCCACGCACGTGTCGTGCTCATCGACAACGACGGCAGTCGTGCAGTCGTGGTAGCGAACTGGTTGCACCGACTGGGCGCGCAGGTCACATTGTTCACGCCTTCTGGAGAAACACCGCAGGCAACTGCCCCGAGCGCCAAAACTGTGACCGCCCCCCCGGATTGGGAACACATCCCTTCAATCAGTGCGCAGACGGCCTGGAACTGGGCGACTGAAGGCGCGATCCTGCTTGATGCGCGTAGCAGTGAACGCTATTTGCAATCGCATGCGCAAGGTGCGCTGTGGGTCAATCGGGCGACACTGCCACAGGCTATCATTGAGCAAATAGCAGCTACAGGTCGCGCCGTTATTCTGGCCGATGATGACACCGTCGCGCGCCTGCTGGCGCACACCCTGCTGACGCGCATTGGCCCAACCGCAGCGTCGGCAGAACTGGCCATTGTCGAAGGTGGCTTGACCGCCTGGCAGACCGCCGGCCTTGCGGTGGACAATACGCCCCACGAGCTGGACAATCACGCCCGTGTTGATTATCTGTTCTGGCTGCATGACAGACATGCAGGGAACCTTGAGGCGAGCGCTGCCTATTTACAATGGGAGGCAGATCTTCCCACGCAGATTGGCCCCGCCTCCGAAGCAGGATTCAGACTGCCATGATCCGCATTTGCATTTACGGTGCGGGCGCGGTCGGCAGCCACCTGGCGGTGCGCCTGGCCCAGCACCCGGAAGTGGTACTGTCGGTCATCGCGCGCGGCGAGCATCTGGCCGCCATCCAACGCGACGGGCTGACGCTGGAAACCGATACCGACACCCAGCATGTCGCGCTCAGCCAGGCGGTCGAGTGTGCACAGGACCTGCCAAGGCAGGATATTGTCATTGTCGGGCTGAAGGCCACCGATATTGCCGAGCAGGCCCTGCATATCGGATCCTTATTGGCCGACGATGGTATCGCCGTCTTTCTTAATAACGGGATTCCCTGGTGGTGGCGTTACGGCCTGGATCCCTCTTCGGCCAGCGCCAATGCGGATGCGAACACAAACACGCAGACACTTTCGCTGCTGGATCCCGGCGCTTCCCTCTGGTCCAATGTCAGGCCACAACGGGTCATTGGGGGTGTCGTCTATTCCCCCAACGAGATCGTGGCGCCGGGTCGCGTCAGGCATCGGGGACAGGCGCGCATTCTGTTAGGCGAACCGACGCACCCGCAAGCGGCCGCCGCAAGCGCACGCCTGTCTGCATTGCTGAGCCTGTTCAATGCAGCCGGTTTGAATGCGACAGCTGCAGATGACATTCGTGCGTCTGTTTGGGAAAAACTGCTGGTCAATATTGCCAGCAGTACGATCTGTGCCCTCACCCGTTTGGACAACCAGACACGCGCACGCTCACCTGAACTCACCAGCCTGGGGCAAACGCTGCAAGCCGAGATCCGGTCGGTAGCCGCAGCCATGGGCTGGCAATTGCCAAGGCCAACGGAGTCGCTCCCCGCTGTTGAAGCTTATACAGCGGCCACGCCCGGTCAAGGCCATCGGCCCTCTATGCTGCAGGACGTACTTCGAGGACGGGCGCTGGAAGTTGAAGCACTGGTCGGACAGCCGCTGCAATTTGCCCGCCAGTTCGGGATAGCCACACCCCTGCTGGATGTCATCTACACCCTCTTGAGCGGCCTGGATCATTCCGTCGGGCAGCAGCGCGCGCGTTCCACCCCATTGTCCGACACCGCCAGCGCGGTCGGCCACGCTTAAATTTTTGCACGATTCCAGGTATCAATGAGCAACACTACTGCCCCCTACATTCCAAATGAATTATTGCAGCGTATCGCCGCAGGCGCGGCTGAGCGCGATGCGAAACGCGAGCTGCCTTTTGCGCTGATCCAGGAGATCAAGGCCAGCGGTTTCGGGCGCCAGCGCCTGTCCAGCACGTTCGGCGGCGGCGGGATCACGCTTGTCGATACATTTTCTGCGGCATTTTTATTGGCAGAAGCAGACCCTAACGTGGCCCATATCTGGAGAAACCACCATGTGGTGCTGGACCGCCTGCTCAACACACCGTCGCAACATCCCTTGCTGAACAGATTGCGCGCTCGCGTTATAGCAGGAGACATGATCGGCCAGGCAAATACCGAGATGAATCACCCACAGATCGGGGGCAATGTTCCGTTCTTCAGCAAACTGATAAAAAACAACGGTAAATACGAACTGAACGGCAAGAAGTTCTATTCAACCGGCGCGCTCTTTTCCGACTGGATCTATGCACCGGTTTCCCTGGAAGACGACAGCCGGGTCATCGTGATACTGCCGAAAGATCGCCAGGGTGTGGATACGATCGACGACTGGATGGGCATGGGGCAACGACTGACCGGTAGCGGCACCACGATCTTTGATCATGTGTGTGTCGAGCCGGACGAAATTCTGTTTCCCGGTGATATACCTCAACAACAAGGCCAGTTCGGCTCCACCATCGCGCAGCTTTACCTGACCAGCATTGTCGCGGGTATTGTGTCCGCCCTTACCCGGGACGCGGCCGAACTGCTTGGTAAACGCAAACGCAATTTCTATTATGCCCCCGATCCTGCAGGCGCCCGTGATCCGTTGCTGCTTGCCGCCCTGGGCGAACAGCAGGCGGATGCCTTTGCGGTCCGGGCGATTGTCCTGGCAGCTGCTACTGTTGCCGATAGGGCTTACGCCGCACTCATTGCCGAAGACAGCGAGGCCGGCAACTACTTGCAGGCCGCAGCGGCAGCGGCCGCCAAGGCAAAAATCACGGTCGATCGCATTGCGCAGCATACGGCGTCTGCACTTTTCGATATTGCAGGCGCCTCGGCCACTCTGATGACGCACAATCTGGATCGGCACTGGCGCAACATACGTACGCTGTCCAGCCACAATCCGGCCAGCCATAAAGCGTATGCATTGGGCAACCTGAGCGTCAACGGCGTCCCGCTGCCTGCCCAGGGTTTCTTCTAAGGCAACCCGTCAGCGCCACCGGAACGCATGGCGCGATCCGGACACACACATAGAAATCATGAAACCAAGCATCGAATCACCCTATCGCGCTTTACCTTTCGCCGCGTCAAATGCGAACCGGGGAGACTTCAACACCCTATCGGAACTGCACCGTGCAGCGCAAGTTAACCTGCCCAAGCCAGTCTGGGACTATCTGGCCGGAGGTACCGGCACGGAAACCACGCTGCGTCGCAACCGCGCCGCTCTGGACACCATTGGGCTAAAAGGCCGGGTCCTGCGCGATGTCCGTCATATCGACACGCAAACGACGCTTCTGGGACTGCCTTTGGCCTTTCCGTTCTTTCCAAGCCCCATCGGCTCGCTCGGCTTGATCCATACGGCGGGCGCAGCCGCAGTTGCGCAAGCTGCCACCGGCATGGGAACCACGCACTTTTTCGGGCTAAATTCGGAAATTGCCATTGAAGAGGTGGTTTTGCATGCCACGCGTCCCCTGGTCCTGCAGCTCTACCTGCGTGGTGATTACCCATGGGCAAAATCGGTGATTGATCGCGCGGTTGCCCAGGGTTTTCATGCGCTGTGCATCACGGTTGACGTGCCTGTCATTGCCCGACGCGATCGCGATCTGATCAACGGCTTCAATCCCCTGAACCACCTGGCGCGACCCAATTTACCGGAGACGCAAAGCGGTCTCGACAGGACGGGCCTGGACTGGCAGGTCATTGAGCGCATCGTCGCGTATTCGCCGCTACCTGTCATTATCAAAGGCATTCAGACCCTGGAAGACGCCCTGCTGGCCCAATCCATTGGCGCCAAAGCAATCTATCTTTCCAATCACGGAGGACGCCAGCTCGATTACGCGGCGGCGGGTATTGAAATTCTGAGCGAAATCGCGCCTGAGCTGGACGGGTCCATTGAGATCTACGTCGATAGCGGCTTTCTGAACGGCAGCGATATCGTCAAGGCAATTGCGCTGGGGGCACGTGCCGTCGGCCTGGGCAAAATGCAGGGATACGCATTGGCGGCAGGGGGGGCCGCGGGCTTGCGGCAAATGCTGGTTCTATTGCACGAAGAACTCAAAACCACGATGGCGCTGGTTGGTGCAACGCGGCTCGACCAGCTTGGTCCGCAGGTGCTCAGACCGCTACCCGGCATCCCTAGTGAAATCCCCACTCAATTTGCAGCAGGAGTATAAGTCCATGAAGAAATACCTAAGCGCGCTCTCTTTGACGCTCGCTACCCTCTCTACGTCCCTGTCCGGGACGGCACCGGCAATCGCCGCAACACCCGTCCGTGGGGGCACCTTGCAGGCCATTGTTCAACCTGAACCGACGGCGCTGACCTCTTCTTTTCAGAACACATTTCCGAATCTGATCGTCTCGGCCAACATCTTTGATGGCTTGCTTACTTATGATAAGGACAGCAAGCCCCAGCCCGGTCTGGCGCAAAGGTGGGAAGTGGCAGATGACGGGCTGACCATGACGTTCCATCTGCGACATGGCGTCAAATGGCACGACGGCAAACCATTTACTGCCGCAGACGTCAAGTTCAGCCTGCTGCAGGTCTGGAAAAAATTGCATACGCGCGGGCGGGTCACGTTCGCTCCCGTCACCTCGGTAGATACCCCGGACGAACATACGGTTGTACTGCATCTGGCCCATCCTTCGATCGTCATACTCAGCGCCTTGAATGCAGTGGAGTCGCAGATTATCCCTAAGCATATCTACGAAGGCACCGACTTCAACAAAAATCCGGCCAATATACATCCGATTGGCACCGGCGCTTTCCGGTTCAAGCAATGGAACAAGGGACAATATATCGAACTGGAACGCAACCCCGATTACTGGGATAGCGGCAAACCCTATCTGGACAGATTGATTTTTCGTATCATCCCAGATGCAGGTTCACGCGCGGTAGCGTTGGAGACAGGCGAGGTTCAGTATGCGCCTTACGACGCCGTGCCCCATTCAGACGTAAAGCGTCTTGAGCAAACCGGTAACCTGAAAGTCACCACGGACGGATTCAGCTGGCAGGCCCAGAACGTATTTCTGGAATTCAATCTGCGCAATCCCAGTCTTGATCATCTGAAAATTCGCCAGGCGATCGCCCACGCCATTGATGTACAAGACCTGATCAAAACGGTGTGGTACGGCTTTGGCAA
>JBOIGK010000217.1:0-2034 GCA_050742695.1 Advenella sp.
CCAATACCCAGTACCCGCAATCCCATATTGAAAAAGAGACGCCACCGGACGATTTGATCATGCCCGGATTGTGCAGAAGGAGCCGTCGGAGCTTGCATCAATTGAATTACCTCTCGTATTATCCGCGTTTGGGCTGCCGGGAAAGCGCCGGCCACCAGAAACAGCACGGCAAGCGATTATAGCTGTGTGGAAAATAGCCGTGTAGTACACTCGGTGAAAAATAACACATCCGCTTGCGGTTCATAACTTCGGAAAACCATGACGAAAACCCTGATTATCGCTGAGAAACCTTCAGTTGCACTCGATATCTCCCGTGCTTTGGGCGGCATGCATCGTGAAGGCGACTACTTTGAGAACGACCAGTATGTCCTGTCGTCCAGCGTAGGGCATTTGCTAACCCTGACCAATCCCGACGATGTTGTCCGCGGCAAATGGTCCTTCAATCATCTGCCGGCCATCCCGGCCAAAGCGTTCGATCTCAGGCCGTCCGACAAAAGGGCCACCGATCGGCTCAAAATGCTGGTGCGCCTGCTCAAACGCAAGGATGTCACTGCCATTATCAACGCATGTGATGCCGGACGCGAGGGAGAGTTAATCTTCCGTTACATTATCCAGTACTCGGGCGTCAATAAGCCCATCAAGCGGCTCTGGCTGCAGTCCATGACACGCAACGCCATTATCGAAGCCTTCGACAATCTGCGCGACGACAGCGTGATGAAGCCGCTGGAAGCGGCGGCCCGCTCGCGCGCGGAAGCCGACTGGCTGATCGGCATCAACGGCACGCGCGCCATGACTGCCTTTAACAGTAAGGATGGGGGTTTTTTCAAGACGCCTATCGGCCGGGTCCAAACCCCGACCCTGGCCATTGTT
The DNA here is from genome assembly GCA_050742695.1 of Advenella sp. GTDB lineage: Bacteria > Pseudomonadota > Gammaproteobacteria > Burkholderiales > Burkholderiaceae_B > Advenella. The sequence goes on from JBOIGK010000217.1 coordinate 871, forward strand.
TTCGAACGTGAAGAAAAAATCCGCCAGTTCAAATCACGCGACTACTGGGAGGTTCATGCCACCTTCGTAGCAGCCGGCGGCCTGTACGAAGGCAAGTGGTTCGACCCGGCCTTCAAGAAGGATGAACACGATCCAGAGAAAAGGGACAACCGCCTGTGGTCGGCCGCCAGTGCGCAATCGGTGGTTGTAGCGTGTCGCCATAAAGACGGCACGGTTACCGAAGAATCCAAGCCCTCGACATCCATGTCGCCAGGCCTGTTTGACCTGACATCCCTGCAGCGCGAAGCCAACTCCCGTTTCGGCTTCACCGCCAAAACGACACTGGCGCTGGCGCAAAGCCTGTACGAGCGACACAAGGCGTTGACTTACCCGCGTACCGACTCACGCTACCTGCCCGAAGACTATCAGAGTACGGTCAAGCAGACCTTTGAGGCCATCGCAGGCGCCGAATCGCAGCTGGGACGCCGCAATGCCCCCTTTGCAAAGAAGATCCTGCAAAACAGCTGGGTCAGGCCCAATAAGCGTATTTTTGACAACAAAAAGATCTCCGATCACTTTGCCATTATCCCTACCCTGCAGGTACCCAAGGAGCTGAGCGAAGCCGAAGCCAAGATCTACGACCTGGTCAGCAAACGCTTTATGGCCGTGTTCTTCCCACCTGCTGAATTCCGGGTAACCACACGTATCACGATTGTGGCCAGCCATCACTTCAAAACTGAAGGCAAGGTACTGATCAAGCCGGGCTGGCTGGAAATCTACGGACGCGAGAACCAGGAAAGCGATGCCACGCTGGTTCCCGTAGCTGAAAATGAAACCGTCAAAACCGAAGATATCGCCGCCAAGGAGCTGGCAACCCGTCCACCCGCCCGCTATACAGAGGCAACGTTGCTTTCTGCCATGGAAGGGGCCGGCAAGCTGGTAGACGACGATGAACTGCGCGAAGCCATGTCCGAGCGCGGATTGGGTACGCCAGCGACCCGTGCCACCATTATCGAAGGGCTGCTCAATGAACAGTACCTGCGCCGCGAAGGCCGCGAACTGATTCCGACGGCCAAGGCGCGCCAGCTCATGACGCTGCTGGTCGGACTGAACGTGCGCGAGCTGACCTCGCCCGAACTGACGGGCGAATGGGAACACAAGCTCAAGCAAATGGAACAGGGCCAG
>JBOIGK010000218.1:0-13850 GCA_050742695.1 Advenella sp.
ATCCGATACCGTCGAGTCCCCAACGCCACGCAGTCTTGCGAACGCCTGCATCTTGCCGATTGGCATATTTGTCGTCCGCAACCGTAGCAGAAATTCGATCCAGGCCATGTCCGATGCCGCATAGCGCCGTTGTCCGCCGGTCGTGCGGGCAATTGATGCAATCAGGCCGATGCGCTCGTAGTAGCGCAATGTGTAGGCCGTCAGGCCCGTGCGCCTGGCGACTTGGTCGATGGTCAGATAGGATTCCATGGCGTAATGGTAGAAGTTAGAGTGCGCTCTAAGTCAAGCACTTTATTTTTGCAGGAACAATAGCACAAGAGCCCGCAGCGTACCCGCCTGCCGGCCCTCCGGATTCCCCTATCGCAGCTCAAAACCCAGATTATTAAGCGCCTCAACCAGCCGATGGCGCCCGGTCAGCGCTTCAGGTCCGCGGATCCGGTTCAGGGAATGCAGATCCCACGGCCCGTTGTTCTTCATGCCTTGCGCCTCATAGAACTGGGCCATGGTGGCGTTATAACTTTGCGCCGCCGCCTCCAGGGCAGAGGCATCGTACTGCTCCTTGTGCAATACGGCCGCCTGAGGAAGGCGTGGTTTGACCGAAGCCGGTTTAAGCGGGTCCGGATAGCCAATACACATGCCGAAAGTCGCAAAGGCATAGTCGGGCAAACCAAGCTCTTTGGCCACTTCCTCGGGATGATTGCGCATCCCCCCGATATAGACCACGCCCAATCCCATTGATTCGGCAGCGACCGCAGCATTCTGCGCCGCCAGCGCCGAATCAATGGCGGCAACAAGGAAAGCCTCCATATAGGTCAGGCCATCATGCGCCACGCCACGCTTGACGCCCAGCGTCTTCAGGCGCGACAGGTCGGCCACCCAGACCAGAAACAGCGGGCAGCGTCGTATGTGCTCCTGGTTGCCGGCCAACTGCGCCAACCGGTCCTTGCGGGCTGCGTCCTGAACGGCGACCACGCTCCAGGTCTGCAAATTGGACGAGGTGGAGGCTGATTGCGCAGCCGCAACCAGCAACTCCAGGGCGCCTGGCTTGAGCTCCTCATCCGTATAGGCGCGCACCGAGCGATGATTGAACAGCGTCTCGATGGTTGCATTGACTTCATCTGGAATGAATGCAGCCTGCTGATAACGTGCCTGCACGAGATCTTGTGCGGCGCCGGGGGCCGACGCTTGAATTGAAGAATCTTTACTCATAGTTTGAATATAACTCCAAATAGGATGTCAGGCTCACGATCACCGTGGCGCTCATCATCAATATCGATATTGGCATAATGATAAACGCATCATCATTATTAAAGTAATAACACCTTGGTCTTTAGATATTCGAATATAAGTCCGACGCCGGCTTGCAACCTGTCTCAGCCTCCCGGCGCGCTGCTACAGTAATAGCAATCATCACATTTATCTATCCGGGCCGCATTCAGCGATGATGCGCGGTGGCCTGCTCCTCCACCATGGCTTTGATTTCCCGCGCCATAGGATCACGCAACTCTTCCAGGACATGTGCCACCAGCCCAATTGCGCGGGCCATCACGCCAATCCCCCGCACAATATTCCACGGGATCTGCAGTTCACTGGCCACTGCGGCGATCGCTCCTGTCGCATTCACGGGCAGGCTCTTGCCCAGTTGCCTGCCAGCTTCATCGGCCACCGCCTTCATCAACGCGACATATGGGCCCGAAAAGCCATTTTCTTCAGCTATTTCAAATAAGCGCGGCGCACGCGGATCCACAGGTTTATGAATGTGATGGCCGATTCCGGGAATGGTTCTGCCGTTACTGCGCTCCTGCTCAACAATCTGCCTGGCAAGCGCAGCAATGTCTGCCTCTGCGGCCGGATCCGGCAACGCCGTTTGCAGCAGTCGCGCCGCATTCTCCATGCTGCCAACAAACACACTGCCAAGCCCACTTAAGCCGGCAGCCACTGCGGCCTGCATGGCCTCAGGTGCACCGCAAATGGTCATGCGAGTCACGATTGCACTAGGCGTCATGCCGTGCTCCACCAAAATGACAGCCAGCGCATTGAATACCCGGGACTCCCGTTCATCGGGCAAGCGATCAGTCAACTCCAGAAAGGCCATATCGCCCAGCGAGACCTTGCCCATGATATCTCGGCAAAGGTCCAGGCCCTTGATGGTGATGGTATCTTCGGTACTCCAACTGATATCGGTTCTAAGCTGTTTGCGTTTAGCCATGAGTCATTGTCCTTTGCACTAATAGATTTTTGAGGCGCAGCACGCGCCAGTACAGTTGCTCTTAACCAGCAAGCATGCTGCCCGCGTGGTTTTCATCCTTGCAAATCTACAGCCCTGGCGAATATTTGTGCATCGTTACGCAACACTGCCTTGGCGATTTTATGAGTAGGAGTAAGCGGCAAGGCATCAAGCAAAACCACATAACGCGGCACCTTGACGGCAGCAAGCCGATCCGCGCACCATGCCGCCACCTCAGATTCACTTAACGCCATGCCAGGCTTGGCAACCACGGCCACAAAGATATCGTCCTCGCCCATCTCAGAGGGCACCGCCAACGCAGCGACCTGAAAGACGTTCGGATGTTCGCCAATCACCATTTCAAGTTCGGCGGCAGCGATGTTTTCACCGCGCCGTCGGATAATGTCTTTCTTGCGAGAGATGTGAAAATAAAAGCCGTCGGCATCACGCCGCACCAAATCGCCAGTTTTTAGCCAGCCGTCATGAAAGGCCAGTTCGGTCTGCTCGGGGTCGCGAAAATATCCTTGCATGACAATAGGCGATTTCACCCACAACTCACCAGCCTGGTCTGTTCCGACATCACAACCGTCATCATCCACCACCCGGCATATGGCCCACTGCTTATCCGGATCAGGATGGACGCCGACCACCCCCATGCTGCCGGCTTTATCCGGCCCTTCATAGGGATTGCAGGTTACCCCCGGGATTTCGGTCATCCCAAAACCCGAGAATAAATGATCGATGCCAAATTCCCGGCGGAATACTTCGGCCGCCTTCTTGCGCACGCCATACACAACCCTCAGACGATGGTCCGGGCGATATTCTGACCGGTCGCGCGTGCACAGGATCGTGCCAATCGCTTCGATGATATTGACGATGGTCGCGCCGTGATCGGCTGCCGTATTCCAAAAGCGTGTAGCCGAGAACCGCGACTCGATGATCATGCTGGCACCTGCCGCCAGCACGCCGCCCACGGAATAAAACAAGGCATTGATATGGAAAAAGGGAAGAATGATCATCACCCGATCATCCGGCTGCATATGCAAACGCGCCACATTCGCTTCTCCTGCCAGCAATAAATTACGCTGGCTGTGCATCACGCCCTTCGGATATCCGGTAGTACCCGAGGTGTAGATAATGACACAGGTATCGGTGGCTCGCGCCTCGTCAGAAAGCGGGAGATCAGGCGCGTTATCAATGGCTTGTTCGACAGAGGCGGCGGTGCCTGCCGCAATTTGACCCCACTGCAATGTCCATGGCTTTTGCACCATCGCCTGCGTGGCCTGCTCAATAGATTGCAAAAGATCGGCCTGGGCGATAATGCCTTTGACGTCGGCATGGCTGAAGGCATAGGTTAATTCGCGCGTACTGTAATCCGGATTGACCGGCACCATGACCGCCCCCAGGCGAGCCAGGGCAAATAGCGCCAGCAGATGAGCCATGTCATTGCGCCCCACGACGGCAACTCGGTCGCCCCGGCCAACGCCACGAGCCTTCAGCGCACGTGCAAGCCTGTCATAGCGCGCCCCGAATTGCCCCCAGGTAAGCGATGCGCCCGACTGGATAATAAAGACATCGTCTGTCCGGTCTTGGCAGCGACTGGAAAACGCGTCATGAAGCGTCTCGTTGTGAGGGCGATAGCTGCGCAAAACATCAATCGGACTTTTCATGAAACTACCCCTGAGCATGGGAGAATACCCGCAGTTTACTTTAAATACACATTAGTGCACAATAGTATACTGTTGGATCCTTTTAGTTTGATCACTCTACAAGAAATGACAATTCCAATCCATTCAATGGAGAGAGGCACGATGAAACATCTGATCAAAGCAGCACTGTTGGCAAGCATTCTGGCAGCCGCCCCAAGCTATGCCGCCAGCGCAGGCGACTATCCTAATAAACCAATACGTATCGTCGTTCCCTTTGCTGCCGGCGGCGGTGGCGACTTTATCGTACGCGCGTGGGCTGATAAATTCTCCGCTGCGGTCAAGCAGCCTGTCATTGTCGATAATCGCGGTGGCGGCAATACCGTGATCGGAACCGAAGCCGTAGCCAAAGCGGCCCCTGACGGCTATACCCTGCTCATCGTCAGCCCAAGTTTTGCGACCAACCCCACCCTGTTGCCCGCCCTGCCTTACAAAACCCCGGAGGACTTCACGCCGGTAGGATTGGTCATTACCTATGCCATGGGATTGGCTGCGCGCTCAGCCCTGCAAGCCGACAATATTCAGACCCTTCTTTCCAACGCAAAAAAGAACCCCAAACAATTGACGATCGCGACATCGGGTGCGGGGTCGGCAAGTGACCTTGCTGCAGAGCTCTTTCGCGAAGCCACGCAATTGAATTTGCTGAAAGTGCCCTATCGGGGGGCCGGGCCGGCCTTGCTGGATGTGGCAAGCGGGCATGTAGATATGACGTTTACCGGACTGTCGCAAATCAAGGCGCAACTGGATGACAAACGGGTCAAGCTGCTGGGCACCTCGGGACGCGAGCGGCTGCAATCGGCGCCCGACACACCGACTATTGCCGAGCAGGGACTGGACAACTTCGAGGCTCTGGTCTGGTGGGGCATCCTGGCGCCCGCAGGCACGCCGCCAGATATTGTTCTGAAAGTGAACAGCGCGCTCAAACAAAGCCTGGCCGATCCGGAAGTAACCAGACGGCTGGCCGTTATCGACGGCGAAGTCAAAGTGTCTTCTCCGGAAGCGTTTTCTGAGCTGATCAAAACCGAGATTGCCCGCTGGCGAGCGATATTGAAGCCCGAAGCCAAAAACACAGCAAAACGCTGATCACATTGACAGATATAAGGGGCGACGGCCGTGGCCGCGTCCCGGAGCCCGCGTCAGAATCGCCGGCGTAACCCACCCCGAATGCCTTGGTTCACTGAACGCCGCGCGATTTGTCCCGTGTAATTTGCATTAATACTCAGACTCGACGTTGTCTGCAAGCAGTTGCTCAACGTTGTGCGTCGCTCCATGTGCCCGATCAGGGTCCAGCCATGGACAGCCTGATCGCAGCAACCGCGCTTGTTCATGGCCTGACCTTAGTGATGCGACATGTCGCGGATTTTCAATCCTGTGGTGTGGCAATGCTCAATCCATGGGAATCCCGGTAATCAACAGCAACCACAGGCGACTCTTCCCGAACCTCCCACCCGAATCACCTGTTTCATTCGAATACGACAAGCGAAATGTGCGGGGCAGGCGCGCTCACGGGCTTTATCCGTCGTTCAAGCGCCTGTTATACTGGTTTGCTCTCTTTCATCTTAGATTCGTAATAGATCGCCCTGCTTCGATTGACCCAAACATCCACCGCCAACCTGCTCCCGCCCGTACTTGCCGGCCCGATTCTGCGCCGCGCCGAGCCTGGCCGCCTCGTGCTTTGGCTGGTCGGCAGCGTACCGCTCAATTTTACGCTGCTGCTCGCCCCCGCCGGCGAATCGCCCAGGCAAGTAACGCTTGATGCGACAAGCTGCCGCGTCATTCCCTTCGGACGTCATGCCTTTTTGCATTTGATTGATGTCGCCCTGTCCGAGCCGCTACCGCAGGATACGGTCATTGCCTACGATCTGATCGCGACCCTCGAAGAAGGGGTTGAAGCGAACATTGCACAATGGGCACCGCATCTGCTGCATGAAGGCGCCACTCAGCCTACCCTGGTGCTGCGCAGTCGCGCCGACGACATTCTCTTTGGTTCATGTCGCAAGCCGCATCACCCCGCGCGCGATGGGCTGGCGCGTGCCGACGAGCTGTTGGCCGGGCACATCGGGCAGGCCGACGCACGACCGGCTATGCTCATGTTATGTGGTGACCAGATTTATGCCGATGACGTGGCCGGCCCCATGCTGGCCGCCATCCACGCATTGATTGCTCGCCTGGGCCTGTACGGCGAATATCTGGAAGGCGCCGTTGTAGCCGACAGCGAAGCGCTGTACGCCCATCCTGCCGGCTATTACCGCCGCGAAGACCTGCTGCCCGCATTCAAATCGAACGAGGCGCTGCGTGAACGCTTCTTTGGCGGCGTGGAAAAGCCGATTTTCACGACAACCAGTGCGCACAACCACCTGGTCACGCTAGCCGAAGTCATGGCCATGTATCTGCTGGTCTGGTCGCCGGTACCGTGGCAACTCTTGCCCGAGCCGCCCATGCCTGCACTTGCTACCGAACACGCACGCCAATGGCAAAGCGAGATCGGTATACTGCAGGGCTTCCGTCACGACTTGCCCAAGGCTGCGCGCCTGCTGGCGCATGTCCAGACCCTGATGATCTTTGATGATCACGACATCACCGATGACTGGAATTTGTCGGCCAAGTGGGCCACCACTGCCTATGAACATCCATTCTCGCGACGCATCGTTGGCAACGCGCTCTTGGCCTACATGCTATGCCAGGGCTGGGGCAATCGCCCCGAAGTGTTCGACGCAGTGCTGGATGATATGAACACCCTTGTCGCTACGCCAGACACCACACATCACCTGGATGCCGCCGCGCAGGACGCGCTGACCACGCGCCTGCTGTCATTCAGCCAATGGGATTACGTGCTACGCACACAGCCGACCGTGATCGTCCTTGATACGCGCACACGTCGGTGGCACAGCAGAAGATGGCCCAGCCGCCCGTCCGGACTGATGGACTGGGAATCTCTGACCGACTTGCAACATGAATTGCTTGACGAAACGGCCGCCGTTATCGTCTCGCCCACTCCCATGTTTGGTGTCAAGCTGATTGAAGTCGTGCAACGACTATGTACCTTCGCCGGCCACGCCCTGACGGTTGACGCAGAAAACTGGATGACGCATCGCGGTTCGGCCAGCGTCATGCTGAACATCTTCCGCCATTCGCGCACACCGGGCAATTACGTTATTCTGTCGGGTGACGTGCACTATTCCTTTGCGTACGATGTGCAAGTCCGCGACCGTGATCGCACGCCGCACATCTGGCAAATCACCAGCAGCGGCATCAAGAATGAATTTCCACGGCGGCTGCTAGACTGGCTGGATCGCCTTAACCGTTGGCTTTATTCACCACGTTCGCCACTGAACTGGTTTACGCAACGGCGACATCTGCAGATCCAGCCGCGCCTGCCCGATCAACGCCGCAGCGGAGAGCGCTTATGGAACAGCGCGGGCATTGGCCAAATACTGCTCGACGCGCAGGGTCGACCCGCACGCATTCTGCAACACAATGCAGACGGCCGCCCTTCCACCGAATTTATTGCGCCAGAACAGTCCGTGTCGGCGGCAACGGTTGCAGAACAACCGGGCGCGGGTGATTAGTTCAAGCGCATACGTTCGACGGGGCGATTGCCATTACCGCAAGTCAATGTTCCGGTCGCGCACTCTTGGTTGCACGGCGCGTGCGGGCCTCGCGCCCTGCAGCACCAGCGCCCGCGGCCCGCTCAGACTCAGTACTGCGCCAGGATATTGAATAACGCCTGGCCGATCTGCGGCAGAAAGGTAATATCTTCAGACACTGCCTTGCCATGGGAAAAAACCACAACCGTGATGGCGCCATACGCTTTGCAATGGTCCTGCGGCAGCAGAAAATGCGCGCTGTCGTGCCTGTTGTAACTGGACAGCGCATCGCCGGTCCAGCCATTCCATCCGGCCTTGGAATAGTATTCCAGGTTTTGCGGCAGATGCTCTCCCAGAAATCCGTTTACCTGCGAATGCGGCAGAACCTTGAAGTCCGGCGCAAGAGAGCGCTTCAGATACTTTGCCGCCTCCTTGCTCATCGCCGCGTCCAGGAATGTCCCGCTGCAGATTTCACTGAGCAGGCGCGCCACAAAATCACTGCTAAGGCAGTTGTGATTATTTTTTCCGTCCAGCGTGACAAAGAGCCTTTCCCGTCCGTAGCGATCGTCATCCATGAGTTTCTGGCAAACATTGATGCCCTGCGCCTCCGGCCAGTCCAGAGTACCGAAAAACCGGTTCACCCCCTGGCGCTGCTCAAACCATTGCTTCATCTGCGCCTCTGGCAACAGCGTATCGCCGGTGGTGCCCGACAGCATATCAATGACATAATTGGTCGCGTTATTGCTTGACCACAGAATCATGTCTGTGATGGCGCGATCCAATTCATCATGCGGCGCCATCTTGCCGTCGCGCAACGCCGCCTGCGCGGCCGCCAGATAAGCCACCTTGACAACACTGGCCGGATAAAATTGCCGTTGGCCCTGCCAGGAAAACCCTTGCCGCCTGCCGGCATCCCCACCCGCGCTTGCTCTCGGAAACAAATGCAACGTAATGCTCGAATCGGCCAGGTCATGAGCCAGGGGTGCAAATATCTGTCGCACAGACGACAGCAGGCGCTGCCCAATTTCACTGGATTGCTCTGTTTGTTGGTAATACATAGAAAATTTCCTAGATTTCTGCCAATCGTATGCATCTGGCGCGTTGCGTACCCGAAACGGGTATCAGGTCTGGATGGCTTTGCCTGCAGCGTTCTGTCACGTAAGGACAACGGCTCGAAAACGCGCAGCCTGCAATGGTTTCGTGTGGATCGGGCAGTTCGCCTTCCAGAATCGCAGATGGATTCTTAATCGAGGGGTCGGCAATCGGAATGGCAGAAAGCAATGCCCGCGTATAGGGATGCCGGGGCCGGGAAAAGATATCATCCTTGGTGCCCTCCTCCACAATTTCGCCCAGGTACATCACCAGAACGCGATCGCTTACCCGCTTGACCACGTTCAGGTCATGTGCGACGAACAGAAACGCGACTTGCAGCTTTTGCCGAATCTCCTCGAACAGATTGATAATCTGCGCCTGCACCGACGCATCCAGCGCGGACACAGGTTCGTCCGCAATAATCAGTTGCGGGTTGACGGCCAGCGCCCGGGCAATGGATACCCGTTGGCGCTGACCACCACTTAAGGCATAAGGAAACTTCTGTTTCAGTGACAGCGGCAAGCCGACAATGCCAAGTAACCGGTCCACCTCGCCGGCCAGTTCGCCCTTGTTGCGCGCCGCGACATGCGTGGCCAGCGCCTCTTTGAGCAAGCGTCCAATGGTAAATCGCGGGTTCAGCGACGAATACGGATCCTGGAAAACCATCTGAATCCGGGTGCTTCGTTCGAAGCGTGTAAACCGGTCCATTGATCTGCCATCTGCCCAGGTGACCGTTCCAGCCGAGGGCCTTTGCAATCCGACGATGCATTTGCCCAGCGTGCTTTTACCGCAACCGGATTCGCCCACCACCCCAACAATCTCGCCTTCGTTCACGTGCAGCGACACGCCTTTGAGTGCATGTAGGAAACTCGTCTGCCTGCCAGTGAGAAAATCGCTCAGGCGCCGTGGGTTGCCATAGCGTTTTTGCAGATTCTCTACTGTCAGCAGAGCCGGCGCATGTGAGTCACTTACCACAACGCTTCCTCCTTGCGATGACAGGCACAGGCATGTGCCGGCGTCAGTTGTTCACTCTCTGGGCTCTCGATACGACAGCGTTCGATCGCAAACTTGCAGCGTGGATGAAAACGGCAACCGGCAGGATAGTTGCCAGCGGCGGGAGGCTCTCCGGCAATCGGCTCCAGCTTGTGCTGCGGATCGACATGCGCCGGCAATGCATTGAGCAGCGCCCGCGTGTAGGGATGGCGTGGATTGGCAAAGATTTCGGCCACGCTGCCGCTTTCTACAATTTTGCCGGCATACATGACTGCCATATCATCGCAATGCTGGGCAACCACACCCAGGTCGTGCGTGACCAGCAATACCGACATTCCCACGCGTTCACGCAGCTCGTGCAGCAGACGCAAAACCTGGGCCTGGATGGTGACATCCAGCGCCGTAGTAGGTTCATCGGCAATCAGCAGCTGGGGCGCACAGGACAGGGCCATGGCAATCAGTACCCGCTGGCGCAGCCCGCCGCTCAATTCATGCGGCCAGGCATTGAAGCGTCGCTCTGCAGAGGTAATGCCCACTTCGCGCAGCAACCCCACCACTTTTTCCCGGACCTGGGCAGACGACAAGCCAACTTGATTGCGCCGTACAATTTCTGCCACCTGATCGCCAACCCGCATGGTCGGATTCAACGCGGTCATGGGATCCTGGAAAATCATGGAAATCTTTCGGCCACGCACCTGCGTCAACTGCTGTTCGCCCATTGCAGCCAGGTCCTTGCCGTCAAACAGAATCCGCCCCTGTTCAATCACAAAGGGCGAGCCGCCGAACAGGCGGATAATCGAACGGCAGGTGGTACTTTTTCCGCACCCGGACTCGCCCACCAGGCCAAATACCCGGCCTTTTTTCACCTGAAACGTCACGCCTTCGATTGCCATCTGTGCGCGACCACGCTGACCAAAACCCGCGTGCAGGTTCTCGACCTGAAGTACATGATCCGTTGCCACATTCATGATTTCACCCTAAGTTGATTATCAATCCCGTCACCCAGCAGGGAGAACGTCACGCCGATATAGATGATCATGATTCCCGGAAACACGGATATCCACCACGCATCGAATATGTAATTGCGCCCTTCGGCGATCATGACCCCCAGTTCAGGCGTGGGTGGCTGTATGCCCAATCCCAGAAACCCCAGGGAGGTCACGGCCAGAATGGTCAGGACGACGTCGGCCATCATGAACACAATGGCAGGTGTAATAACATTGGGTAGAATATGCAGGAATAGAATCCGCAAGTGGCTGTAGCCCATGACCCGTGCCGATTGAACATATTCGGTAGTCTTGACCAGTAGTACTTCGCCGCGCACGATTCGTGCAAAGGAAATCCAGACCACCAGCGTAAAGGCCAGATACATGTTCTGCGTGCTTGGGCCCAGCGAACCCACAATGGCAATTACCAGCACATAAAACGGAAACGCCCAGACAATATCGACGATGCGCATGATCAGCGTATCCAGCCACCCGCCTACATAACCGGATATCAAGCCGATCAGCGAGCCGGCTACAAATGGAATCAGCACGCAGACCGCCACGATTTCCAGATCGGTCTTGAGCGCTTCGATCGACCGCCACAATACCTGGCGTCCCAGGTCGTCGGTGCCAAAGAGGTACTGCAGATTCGGGCCCTGAAGACTGCTGTCAAAATTGATCTCGGAGGTATCTATCTGGAATACCGCCGGAACCACATAGGCCACCAGAATCAGGAGCAGGAACAGAACCAGGCCCGCCCACAATGAATAATTCTGCGCAAGCCGACCGCTGCGCCATCCGCTCAATATCGTGTTCATGATAATTCCACCCTGGGGTCGGCAACCACATAGGCCAGATCAGCAGCAAGGTTGATCAATACGACCAGTACCGCAAAGGTCACGGTCAGCCCCTGCACCATGGGATAATCACGCGCCGCAATGGACGAGACCATCAGTCCGCCCAGGCCTGGCAGGGCAAACACGGCTTCAATCACCACAGTGCCCCCGATGACCCAACTGGTATGCACGCCCAGCACCGAGATGGTGGAGAGCAACGAGTTGCGGAACACGTGGCGCCTGAGAATCTGCATTCGACTCATGCCCTTGGCATAAGCGGTATCAATATAATCGGCATTGAGCACCGCGATAATCGAGCTTCTCAGGGAACGCACAGTCAGGGCCGCGGTACTTAACGCGATGACCAGGGCCGGGAGAAACAACGAATGCAAGAGGCCGAAAAAGCCGCCATTGAGCCCGGATACAGGAAAGATCGGAATATAGACCGAAAACACCAGAACCAGCAGAATGCCCAGCCAGAACGCCGGCATCGACATAAAACAGATAAACAGGAACTTGATCAGATTGTCGGTTGCCTGGTTCTTGCGCAATGCGGCCAGAAAAGCCAGCGGAATGGTCAACACGATTGCAATAACCGTACTGTAGGCAACAAGCGCCAGCGTCACCCACAGCCGATCAAAAATCAATGGCCCCACCGAGGTCCGGAAGGCAATCGAGGTGCCGAAATCGCCTCTGAGACAGTCCAGCAAAAACTGAAAGTACTGAACCACCAGTGGTTTATCCAGGCCCAGCTGATGCTGCAATTTGGCGATATCTTCGGCCGTACCCCGGCTTCCCAGCAACAGTGTTGCCGGGTCCCCCGGCATGACCCGCAACAGCAGAAAGGCCAAAATCGTGATACCCAGCAATACCGGGATCAACTGCACTAACCGCAAAACAATAAAACGCAATATCACGAGCTACCCCTGTTGTATCCTGGATTCTGGCGCTTACTTCACCCGGACTTCTTCAAGCCTGTAATTTGACGTGGGCAGAACACGAAAGCCTTCGATATTGGAGCGATAGGCATAGGGGACACCCTGGTGATAAAGGAAAATAAACGGCGCTTCCTTGTTTACGATTGCTTCGATTTCCTTGAACATGCGTCCGCGTTCGGCGCCTTCAGGGGTTTTGCGTTCCTCTGCATACAAGGCGTTGACGCGTTCGCTTTTCCAGTTCGTATGCAAGGCATTGGCCCGCTCCGGGTTAACAGCAGTAAAGCCGATCAATTGGTCAGGGTCAATCGTATCGCTGGTCGTATAGGTCAGCGACATTTCATAATTGCCGGCTTTGGTCGTCGTAAATTGGGATCCGCTCTCGATTGTCTGTACCTGAATGGTCACGCCGATCTTGCTCAGGGCATTTTGAATGACCAGGCCAACCTGTCGTGAAGTCACGTCTCCAGACGGAATGAGTAACGTCGCCTTGAAACCATCCGCAAGTCCGGCCTCGGCAAGAAGCTGCTTGGCCTTGGCAGGATCAAAGGCGTACGGCTTGATATCGGTATTGTGATGCGCCATGATGGGCAACGAGGAAGACGCAGGTTCGCCGTTGCCCTTTAAGACGCCCTGGATAATGGTTTGCTTGTTAATGGCATAGTTCAATGCCTGGCGAACACGAATGTCATCAAAGGGCTTTTTGCTGGTATTGAGCTGCACCAGATCGGTGCGGAACACTTTAGCTACGGCCGTCTTGATATTCGGATCATTCTTGAGCATGGCGACCTGGTTAAATGGAATGTCCATCGCCGCATCCAGCTCACTGGCCTTCAACTTCAGGATACGCGCGTTGTCATCCCCGATGATTTCCAGCGTAGCCTGGTCCACAGCAGGCTTTCCTTCTTGCCAGTAGTTGGGGTTCTTGTCCAGTGAGACGCGCTGGCCCTTCTGCCAGGCTTTGAGCGAAAAGGGACCGCTGCCTATCGGTGCATTGAAAAATTCGTCGCCCTTTTGTTCCAGTAGCGCTGCCGGCAATATGGAAGCGGAGAACAAGGCCAGATTATTGAGCATCGGCGTAAAAGGCGCTTCCAGGCTAAGTTTTACCGTCCTGTCGTCTACCTTCTCATAGCCTGTAATAGGCTTGAAGAACCGGGCCCAGCCGGATTTTTCTCCCGCTGCCCGCTTCAGGGAAAAAATCACATCATCAGCCGTTACCGGTTTGCCGTCGCTAAATTTCGCGTTTTCCCTCAGATGAAAGGTATAGGTTTTTCCATCCGGGCTAATCTCCCACTTGTCGGACAGCCCGGGTTCTATCTTGGTTCCATCCGCAGAGGGCTTGACCAATTGATCATAGATCAGCAACTGTGTCCAGATAGACGGGTTGTCGCTCGAAGCAATGGGATCGAGCGTGAGCAAATCCTTTGCGATGCCCTATCGGAACTGGCTGGCCGCGGCTTGAGCGACATTGAGCGCACAGGCAACAGC
>JBOIGK010000219.1:0-3432 GCA_050742695.1 Advenella sp.
GCTATCACCCGCAGCGCACCCCGGCAAGCATACCCCTGTGGTTAACCCGAACGCCAACGAAACCAACATCAATAAATAATTCAATAAATCCAATGGTTAACCCAAAAATAAAGGGTTAACCCTAATATTAATTTAGCTGCAGATTCGGTACGCTCAGCGTCATCACCCGAACCAGACTTGAGTTGCATATGGCTACGACTACTACACTAGGCATCAAGGTCGATACCGACCTGAAAAACCGCCTTCAATATCACGCAGACAAATTGAACTGTACCCCGCACTGGCTGCACAAGCAGGCGCTGATTACGTATCTGGAACAGATCGAGCGCGGTCTGACGCCCGACGAGCTTCGGCATCTGGCCCCTGCCGCTACAGACAATGACGGCGCCGTGACCTATTCGCAGGACAACCGCAAGCCGCCCTTCTACGAATTCGGCCAGGACGTGCAGCCGCAATCGGTGCTGCGCGCGGCCATCACTTCGGCCTATCGCCGACCCGAGCCCGAATGCGTGCCCTTGCTGCTGGAGCAGGCGGCACTGGTCAAGCCCGAACAGACACGGGAACTGGCGCTAAAACTGGTCAAATCGCTCAAAGAAAAAAGCCCCGGTGGCGGTGTCGAAGGCCTGATTCAGGAATTTGCCCTATCCAGCCAGGAAGGCGTCGCACTCATGTGCCTGGCCGAAGCGCTGCTGCGCATCCCGGACCGCGCCACGCGCGATGCGCTTATCCGCGACAAAATCAGCCATGGCGACTGGAAGTCGCATATGGGCAGTTCGCCCTCCCTGTTCGTTAACGCCGCCACCTGGGGGCTCATGCTCACAGGCAGGCTGGTGGCCGTCAACAGCGAGCAGAATTTGTCCAAAGCCCTCACGCGCATGATTGCAAAAGGCGGAGAGCCGCTTATCCGGCAGGGCGTAAACATGGCCATGCGCATGATGGGCGAGCAATTTGTATCGGGCCAGACCATTTCGTCGGCCCTGGCCAACAGCCGCAAATTCGAGGCCGAGGGCTTTCGCTACAGTTACGATATGCTCGGTGAAGCCGCCACCACGGCGGCCGATGCACAACGTTACTATGAATCATACGAACAGGCGATTCATGCCATCGGTAAGGCTTCCGGCGGACGAGGCATTTATGAGGGACCCGGTATTTCCATCAAGCTGTCCGCCCTGCACCCCCGTTACTCGCGGGCCCAGCGTGACCGAGTCATGAGCCAATTGCTGCCCCGCCTGGTTGCGCTAACGCGTCTGGCCCGCTCCTACGATGTAGGCCTGAACATCGATGCCGAAGAGGCCGATCGACTTGAACTCTCACTGGACCTGCTGGAAGCGCTTTGTGCAACGCGTGAATTCGAAGGCTGGAATGGCATCGGGTTTGTGATCCAGGCCTACCAGAAACGCGCCCCTCACGTTATTGATTATGTTATTGATCTGGGCCGCCGCACCCGCCATCGCCTGATGGTCCGACTGGTCAAAGGCGCCTACTGGGATACCGAAATCAAACGCGCGCAACTGGACGGCCTGGAGGGCTATCCTGTGTATACTCGCAAGGTCTACACCGATGTCTCCTATCTGGCGTGCGCCCGCAAACTGTTGTCGGCGCCCGATGCAGTGTACCCGCAATTTGCCACGCACAACGCGCAAACGCTGGCTGCCATTTATCACCTGGCAGGCAACAATTACTACCCAGGTCAGTACGAATTCCAGTGCCTGCATGGTATGGGCGAAGCGCTGTACTCCGAAGTAGTCGGCAGCAAAAAACTGAATCGTCCCTGCCGCATTTATGCACCCGTCGGCACACACGAAACGCTGCTGGCCTATCTGGTGCGACGCCTGCTGGAAAACGGCGCCAATACGTCATTTGTCAATCAGATCGGCGACGATAACATTGATATCAATACCCTGGTTGCCAATCCGATCGACGTAGCCAGCGCCATTACGCCGCTGGGCGCGCCGCACGAGAAAATTGCGCTGCCGCGCGATTTGTACAGTATCGATGGCAAACCCGGCAGACGCAATTCCAGCGGCCTGGACCTGAGCAACGAGCACCGTCTGGGCTCGCTTGCCGCGGCGCTGCTCAATGGCGCCACTCAGCCCTGGCTGGCAGCGCCCACTCTGTATAACGTCGACAGCGGCGAGGCCGATACGGCAAACCGCAAGCCTTTACTGAACCCCGCCGATCATCGCGATGTGGTCGGGCAAGTGATTGAAGCGAGTGCGCAAGATGTGGACCAGGCCATGGCCGCAGCCACCACAATGGCGCCCATCTGGCAAGCCACGCCTATCGAAGACCGGGCCCGGGCCCTGCGCCGCGCTGCGCAGTTGCTCGAGTCGCGCATGCAGCCATTGCTTGGCCTGATCGTGCGCGAAGCCGGCAAATCGCTGCCCAACGCTATTGCAGAGGTGCGCGAAGCTGTAGATTTCCTGCGCTATTATGCCGACCAGATCGAAGACAACTTCAATGAAGACCATCATCGCCCGCTGGGACCGGTGCTGTGCATCAGCCCCTGGAACTTCCCGCTGGCGATCTTCACCGGACAGGTCAGCGCCGCGCTGGCAGCCGGAAACACCGTACTGGCCAAGCCGGCCGAGCAGACCCCATTGATAGCTGCGCAGGCCGTGGCCATCCTGCATGAGGCAGGCATCCCCAAAGAAGCGGTACAACTGCTGCCTGGTGCAGGCGAAACCGTGGGTGACCAGCTCGTATCGCACCCGAATATTCGCGGCGTGATGTTTACCGGCTCCACCGAAGTGGCGCGCATTATTGCCGGCAAGCTGGCCGGCCGTCTGGACAACCACGGCCATCCGATCCCGCTGATTGCCGAGACCGGCGGCCAGAACGCCCTGATCGTAGACTCCTCTGCCCTGGCAGAACAGGTTGTCTACGATGTGCTCAACTCCGCGTTTGATTCTGCCGGCCAGCGCTGCTCTGCCCTGCGCGTACTATGTATTCAGGAGGACGCAGCCGATCACGTACTGACCATGATCAAGGGCGCCATGAAGGAATTATCCGTTGGCTGCCCCGATCTGCTGTCTACCGATGTCGGCCCGGTCATCGACACGCAGGCGCGCCAGATTATCGACCGCCATATACTCAAAATGCGCCAGTCAGGACATGCAGTGGAACAACTGCCAATGGACGCGTCTACCGAAAAAGGCACGTTTGTCTCACCGGCGATCATCGAGCTCAATGACATCAGCGAACTTGAGCGCGAAGTATTCGGCCCTGTACTGCACGTTGTGCGCTACAAGCGACAGGAGCTTGATGCACTGGTCGACAAAATCAATGCGACCGGCTATGGCCTGACCTTCGGCATCCATTCGCGTATCGATGAGACCATCGCCCGCGTCAGCAGCCGTATCCATGCCGGTAATATTTATGTCAACCGTAATATCGTGGGCGCCGTGGTAGGGGTTCAGCCTTTCGGCGGCC
>JBOIGK010000220.1:0-3363 GCA_050742695.1 Advenella sp.
ATGAGAGAAAAATGCGTGAAATTAACACTGAACTGATAACGAATACCGTTGCACAATTGTGTATTGATGCCTGTCATAAATTGCCGGAAAATCTGGTGAATAGTTTCCACCGTGCTGCAGAAACAGAAGTGTCGCCGTTGGGGAAGCAGGTATTGATAAAACTCATAGAGAACGACCGTATTGCAAGAGAGAACAATGTTTCTTATTGCCATGATACGGGCCTGACCATTGTCTATGCAGAAGTGGGACAGGATGTGCATATTACAGGCTGTAATTTCAACGATGCGCTTCAGAGCGGAGTCAGAAAAGGTTATGCCGAGGGATTTATGCGTAAGTCCGTGGTTGGCGACCCGTTAACAAGAGTGAATACGAATGACAATACACCTGCTGTTCTGCACACGGAAATTGTGCCGGGCGAACAGATTCGCCTGACGGTGTTGCCCAAGGGAGGGGGCAGTGAAAACTGGAGCACGATGAAATTTTTGTTGCCGGGCGAAGGCGTTCAGGGTGTAAAAGACTTTGTTCTTGCGGCAATCATTAAAGCGGGAGGAAGTGCCTGTCCGCCATTGACTGTTGGCGTTGGATTGGGCGGAAGTTTTGATAAGGTGACAGAAATTGCCAAAAAAGCCATCTTGCGGGACATTGGTGTACACAGTCAATTGCCGCATATTGCACAGTTGGAATCAGAGCTGCTGGCTGAAATAAACAAAACAGGTATCGGTCCGCAAGGTTACGGTGGTTCGAATACGGCGTTGTGGGTTGCTGTGGAAACGTATGCGTGTCATATCACGGCGCTGCCAGTTGCCGTCAATATACAGTGTCATGCGTCGCGTCGCAAAACTGCCGTTATCTAAAGGGAGAGATGTAATGAAAACCTATCACCTGACAACGCCTATGTCCGATGAGCAAATCAGCCAGCTCAGGATTGGGGATGAAGTATATCTGAGCGGAATAATCTACATGGCGCGTGATGCTGCGCATAAGCGCCTAATCACTCTGCTTGACCAGGGAAAATCTTTGCCGGTCAATCTGAAAGGGCAGGTGGTTTTTTACGGTGGACCGGGGCCGACCAAGCCAGATCATGTCATAGGTGTGGTGGCGCCAACGTCGTCCTACCGAATGGATCCTTATACGCCGAAATTATTTGAATATGGGGTTAAAGCGGCGATCGGGAAAGGAAATCGTGCAAAGGAGATTCGCCAAGCCTGCGTCGATTTTAACGCAGTGTCGTTCTCGGCCATTGGCGGCATCTCAGCAACGCTGTTTGCGTGTATCAGGAAAGCAGACGTGGTTGCGTATGAAGATCTTAAGACCGAAGCAATTCAGCGCCTGGAAATAGAAAATTTCCCCCTGCTTGTAACTAACGATACCCGGGGTGGTGATCTTTATGAACAGGAAGTGGAAAAATATCGCAAGCTGCTCAACGCATAACGACAGGACTTATCAAAGGCCGCCCCTTGTGCGGCATGCCATTGCATATGATTAACAGGGACACCTGGCGATTGCGCTGTTGTTGGGATAATGGAATTGGTATAGTTGCAAAGACTGTTCTTAGTCAACTCCCTTTATTTAAACTTTAGAGCCATCATGACCCAGTATCCGGACCGTTTTGCCCCCCTTGCACCAGAAACCTGGAGCGCCGATCAGAAACAGTACGCTGAAGAAATTATCAATGGCCCGCGCGGTGGGCTTTTGTCGCCCTTCATTCCCTTGATGCGCAGCCCAGAACTCATGGCCCACGCCAGTCGTATGGGAGAGTACCTGCGGTATCGCAGCTCGCTGGGGCAGCGCCTTTCGGAGCTGGCGATCCTGATTACCTCTCGGCAATGGTCTCAGCAGGTCGAGTGGGCGATTCATGCGCCGATAGCGTTGCGTGAAGGCGTGTCCGAACAAACCATCGAGGCCATTCGCGAAGGCCGCAAGCCCGAGGATCTACCTGAAGACGAGGCGATACTTTATGCATTCTCGACCGAACTATTTTGCAATCAGTCGGTATGCGACCGTACGTACGAGCGGGCATTGCAGCAGTTTGGCGAGCAGGGGGTGATGGACCTTGTCGGTATCAATGGCTATTATTCGCTGCTTTCCATGGTTATGAATGTAGCCAGGACGCCGGTTCCCGCCACTTCGGCGCAGCCGCTGACCGTCATGCCTGCCGTGTAGCGTTGCCTGGCCGACCTGCTATTGCAGGTTTAATAGAGTGCAAGGCGGGCGGCTTGATTCCGCCGGCCGGATCAGGGCAGGTTTTCCCGGAAAATGATCTGGCTTTGCACAGGGTCTATGCCGCTCATGACCGGCCGTCGATCGCGCAGGTTGGCAAAGATGCGGATACAGTTCATGGTCGCGGACTGTGGATTTTGTGTAATGACGGCGTCCATGGTTCCGTCGATCAGCAGGGCGCGCGTATCGGGCGTGAGGCCGTGACCGATAAACACCACTTTGTGCGCCAGGCCTGCTTCCTGGAGTGCTTTGGCCACGCCGTCGGACGCGCCGCCAATATTGTAGATTCCTGCCAGATCCGGAGACTGTTCCAGCAGTTGTCGCGTGAGCCGATAATTTTCTTCGGCGCTATCGAGGCCTTCGCGCAATCCCACCACTTCAACAGTGGGAAACAATTCCTTGAACATATACAGAAAACCCATTTCACGCTCCTCGTGAGCGCGGTAGCTCAGACTGCCGGCGATCATGGCAACCTTGGCTGGCCGCGCGCCGATGAAGCGGGCAATCAGGTACGCCGCAGTACGGCCGGCTGCGCGATTGTCCAGTCCGATATAGGCCGCGCGGCGCGTATTGGAAATATCGGTAATCAGCGTTATCACATGCTTGCCCTTATCGACCAATTCCTCTATGGCGTCGCGCACCAGCGGGTGCTCAATGGCCATGCAGGCAATGGCGTCAGCGCGCTCTGCCTGCTTTTTCAGGCTTGTGGCAAGGGCCTCGGGATTGAAGCCTTCCACATAGTCGACTCTGCATTTCACGTTGTAGGGCGTCCAGCTATCCTGGGAGTAAGTGATGGTGTCGCCCAGCATCCTGATGAAACGGTTGGTGCCTTGTGGGAGCACAAATGAAATACGCATGGCGCTGGGTGTAAGTGCCGCGTACAGATCATTTTCCGGCAGATAGGCCAGTTCGGCAGCGGCGCGCAGTACCCGCTGGGCCGTGGCTTCGCGCACGCCCGATCGGTGGTTCAGTACGCGGTCAACCGTGGCGGTGGACACGTTAGCCAGTTTGGCAATGCCTGCAATATTGGCCCTGCTGGCGGCTTTTTCTGAGCTTTTCATTACATCAAAAACCATCATTTAATTTGATTGACGCTGGTATATTAAGGTCTCGTATACACATCACAGCTCCCACGAGACCTAT
>JBOIGK010000221.1:0-1882 GCA_050742695.1 Advenella sp.
CCTTCGATTTCCGTGGTGCGCGATTCGCTGCGCGGCTTGTCAGGGAAAATCGCCTGCACCCGCCCACCAGCGGTGGGCACTTCGCGCCAATCGTACTTTGGCGAACAACCTGCCAACAAAACCATGAAAAAAACAAGAGCCAGACGTTTGATCACCTGCACCACCCAAATTAATTAATTCGAAACAAACCGTTTAAAACTGAAAAGCTGCCGAACTCCCTTAAAATCAGCAATTATTGATTTCAGAGATATCTCAGGACGACTTGTGCAGCGCATGACCACACTACAGCAGCATCGAGACTCGCTAACTCATATTCTACGCGGAATTGAACGCGAAGGGCTACGGATCGACCGTGATGGCGCGCTCGCCACCACGCCGCACAGTACCCTTCTGGGCTCCGCCCTGACCCATCCGAACATCACAACTGATTATTCGGAAGCGCTGATCGAGTTGATTACCGGAACCCATACTTCAGTGGACGATCTGCTCGAAGAGCTGACCGACGTACATCGCTTTGCTACCCGCCAGTTTCCTTCCGAAAGCATCTGGATGCAATCGATGCCGGGGCATCTGCCTGCCGACGACCAGATTCCCATTGCGACTTACGGCAAATCCAATAGCGGCATGCTGCGCCATGTATACCGTCGCGGACTGGCCGAGCGCTATGGCCGCACCATGCAATGCATTGCCGGCCTGCATTACAATTTTTCACTGCCCGATTCGCTGTGGCAGGTTCTCGATCTCGAGGGCACAACCGAGACCGAACGCCAGTCTGTCGGCTATATGGGACTGATCCGTAATTTCACCCGTTATAACTGGCTGCTCATGTATCTGTTCGGTGCCTCGCCCGCAGTCCCCCGGTCATTCCTGGGTGATCGGCCTAACCCATTGCGCGAGCTGGATCACGACACGCTGTATCTGCCCTACGCCACCAGCCTGCGCATGAGCGATCTGGGTTACCAGAACGATGCCCAGGCCGGGCTGAAAATGTGCTACAACGACCTGTCCACCTTCATCAGAAAAATGTATCACGCCGTCACGCAACCCTGGCCTGAGTATCAGGCGCTGGGCACCCATCGCGACGGTCAGTGGATTCAACTGAACACCAATGTGCTGCAGATCGAAAATGAGTATTACTCAACGATCCGGCCCAAGCGCACTACCGCGCGCGGTGAAAGACCCATTACGGCGCTCATGGAGCGCGGCATTCAGTACGTCGAGATCCGCTGCCTGGATATTGATCCGTTCAGCGCTGTTGGCATCTCGAATGCAACCTGTCATTTCATGGATGCGTTCCTGCTGTTCTGTGCCGTGCATGACAGCCGGCTTTTCCCTTACGACGGTTTCTGCGAGGAAAGCCAGGCCAATTTCACCGACGTGGTCAACCGCGGCCGCGATCCCGCATTGCGTCTGACCAGCAACGGCGAAGATATTTCCATTCCTGTCTGGGGCAATCAATTGCTCGACCAGATTGCGCTATACGCCAAGGAACTGGATATCGCTTTCAGCACTACGCAATACAGCGCAGCGATCCAGGAGCAACGTCACAAACTGGATGACGTCTCTGCCACGCCTTCAGCCCGGATCCTGCAGGAGCTACGCGACAGCGGCTTAAGTTTTGCCGACTATACCCAGTTGCAAAGCCAGCGCCTGTCCGACGAGCTGCGCTTTGGCGAGCTGTCTGCCGACACCGAACAGAAAATGCGCGCCAGCGTGAAAAAATCGCTTGAAGAACAGGCGGAGATAGAAGCGTCTGACAACGAAAGCTTTGACGAATATGTCGAGCGTTATATGGCGGCCCTGAAACGGCCGGAATAAACGGAGATTTTCATGTTTCTGAAGAATGCATGGTATGTCGCGGCATGGAGCCACGACATTGTCC
>JBOIGK010000222.1:0-2473 GCA_050742695.1 Advenella sp.
CGTGTGAGTTTGGTAAAACGACTGGACGAAGTGCTCAAACAGCAAAGCAACCAGGCATAGCCTGATCACTCTGCTGGTCTTTACGGCGATCAGATTTCTGCCGTAACAACGGGACGGCGCACGCCCCCTGTATCGCTCTGAACCTTCGTTGCTGCTTGTTTTTTACTGTTGACCATTCTGGCCGGGATGGCAAAGACCAGCGCGCTACCAATCAACATACTGATGGCCAAGCCATATACGCCGCCACCAGTAGCGCCGGTATGGGTCTGAAACCAGCCGATCAGATATGGGCTGACGACACCCGAGATACTCCCGACCGAGTTTGCAAGTGCAATTCCGGCAGCCGCAGCCGCGCCCCCCAAAATCGCCGGCGGCAGTGTCCAGAACTGGGAAATGGTTGTCATCACACCCATCGTTCCTATCGTTAAGGCAACAATAGCTATTGTCGGGCTATGAGCAAAGACGACACTCGCGCATAGGCTCAGTGCCCCCACGACACCCGGAATGGCCAGGTGCCACCTGCGCTCGCCCTTTTCGTCCGAGCGTCGGCTGACCAGAATCATTGCCAGCGTTGCGGCTGCATACGGAATTGCGGTAAGCAGTCCGATATTGAGCGGATCATTTACACCGGTAGCCTTTATCAGTGACGGTAGCCAGAAACTCACGCCATACAGGCCCATGGTAAAACAGAAATAAATGCAGCTCATCAGCCAGATTTTAGGATCAAGCAAGCCTTCTTTGACTGAATGCAATTGATGGCTCTGTTTGTCCGCATCCAGGTTCGAGCTTATTAGCCGCTTTTCTGCAGTATTGAGCCATTTGGCGTCAGATACCCGATCATCCAGATAGAAAAAAGCAATAATACCGACAAGAACGGTCGGAATGCCTTCCAGCACAAACAACCACTGCCATCCCGTCAGGCCATATACGCCGCCCATACCATTCAGTATCCAGCCCGACAATGGCCCGCCAATCACACCTGACATAGGAATGCCGGTAAGAAACAAAGCGGTCACTTTACTTCTGCGCGATGACGGAAACCAATACGTCAGGTACAGCAAAATGGCGGGAATAAAACCGGCTTCAGCAACCCCCAGCAAAAATCTCACAATATAAAAACTGGTTGGTGTAGTGACAAACATCATGCAGGCCGATAGCGCTCCCCAGGTCACCATGATCCTGGCAATCCAGCGTCGCGCGCCGACACGTAGCAGTATCAGATTGCTTGGCACTTCAAACAACAAATAGCCTACAAAAAATATCCCGGCGCCCAATCCGTAAACTTCTTCGCTGAACGACAAATCATTCAGCATTTGTAATTTGGCAAAACTCACATTGATACGGTCCAGATATGCGCACATATAACAAAGAAAGAGAAATGGCAATAAGCGCCACATCACTTTCCTGTAAAGCCCTGTCTCGTCCTTGACCATACCTTGTTCAACATCATTTTCAATCTGCATTATTGTCTCCACCAAAAATAGGGTTAATTGGCCGGCCCGATTGTTGTCATTTCAGGCTTGCTCGCTTCGCATGACGCAGGTCATGCGAAGATCTGCCAAATAAACATTAATCAAACATGTCAGGCTGCGTTGCCACCAGTTGATCCCAGATAGCCTGGAAATGCAGCCAGCCGATATATTCACTGCCCACATGTTCCCGGCTATAACGAGCGCGTTCCGGCGTTACCAGGCGAGGCGTAATTCCGGTTGCCTCGATCATCAACTGCTGCTGGCAGCAACGTTCAAGCGCAATAAACCAGAATGCCGCAGCCTCTATACTGTGGCGGCTCGCCGTCAGCAGGCCATGATTTTGATGAATTGCCGCTTTCACGCCGGCAAATGCATTGGCTACTTTATGGCCAGCCTTGACCTCTACCGCGACCTGCCCGGCTTCGTCACCGATCACCACATGATCTTCAAAAAACGCAGCGGCATCCTGACTGATGGGCGCCAGTGGTTTTCCCAAAGCTGCAAATGCAGTCCCGTACACCGTATGTGCATGGCACATGGCAACAATATCCTGATGCTGCTCGTGTACGGCTGCGTGCAAGACAAACCCTGCCCGGTTTATGGCGTGCCTGCCTTCAACGACTTTTCCGGTGTGATCGGCAAGAATCAGGTTTGAGACCTTTACTTGTGAAAAGTGAACTGCCATCGGATTGGTCCAATACAACCCCGGATCTTCCGGATCCCGAATGGTCAGGTGTCCGGCAAAGCCGTAGTCATACCCCTGCAGGGCAAAGGCACGGCACGCGGCGACAAGCCGTTCTTTCAAATGCTGCCTGTGCGCCGCTACACTCGTGAACTGCGGGAGCTCGGGAAATATCAACTCTTTTTGCTCAGGCTGGTAAATGGATACACGACCGTCATCGAGCACGATACCGGTTTTTTCAAGTACAGCTGCCATGCGTTTTCTCCTGTTAAATACTCAATAGTTGAACCTTGAACGCACTCATCGTCCCACGCACCCG
>JBOIGK010000223.1:0-7889 GCA_050742695.1 Advenella sp.
CTGCGAACCCGTTCACCGACCGGCACGTAGCCAGTGACAAACGGCAGCGTCAGGTCATAGGAAATGTCTCGTTTTCCGCAGGTAAGCAGGGCCAGCCCAGGTTCTGGCACAGATTGCACCATGGTCCATACCTCCAGTGCCGCCTTTAGGCTTTCCTGCAGGTGTTCGCGCTCCTGGACTTTGGTCAGATGGCGCTGGTAGACGCCATGATCGTGGGTGATATAGCATCCCGAGCGCAGTACGCCTCGTACTGGTCGGTTCAGGCTGATTTTCAGACCCGGGACGACCAAATCGAAAATGGCCGAGCCGCCAGCCGAGATAATGATTTCGTCGTTATCGAACAGCTGCTGTTGCTCGCAGGCCCGCGCAACCGCTTCACAGCGGCTCATGAGTGCATCAACGGCCGGCTTGTCTTTTTCCGTATCGGTCGCCAGACTCCCTTCATAGCATTCGATGCCGCCCAGCGCGAGTACGGGTGATTGATGTATGCAGCGGGCCAGTGCCAGCGCTTGTTCAAATTCGCGGCAGCCTGTACGCTGGCCAGCGATACCTATTTCCAGCAGGCAGTCAAAGCGTACAGGTCGCTGCTGGCTGCTATCACTGAAACGCCTGGCCCAGGCTTCGATATAACTGACCTGTTCAATTGAATCGACCAGAAACCAGATTCGCAGGTCGGGATGCATTTGCAAAAGCGACTGTAACTGGCGCAAGTCAGCGTCGCATATAACCTGATTGGCGATAATGATACGCCTGGCGCCGGCCTGGATGCCGGTCTGGGCCTGAAACAGGGTAGCAAAGGTGAGGCCCCAGGCGCCGGCAGCAAGCTGACGGTCAAACAGCTCGGGCGACATGGTGGTCTTGCCGTGCGGGGCAAGGCTAACGCCCTTGTCGTTGGCAAAACGCTGCATCCATTGCAAATTATGTTCCAGCGCCGGCTGGTTCAGCACTGCCAACGGGAAAGCAAAGGCATTGTCAAAAACGTTAAGCCGCGCGGCGGCAAAGGCTTCGGGCGCCGTCGTGCCAAGTTCTGCGGGAAAATGCTTTAGCGTGCAAGCCTGTATTGGAAGGGGATCGCTCATCTCTTTGTCCTGCTTAATGCGCTGCAACGGTTGGTGTTGATTTCTATTCAGATTTTTTGCTGTCGATATCGCTATCCGGCGACAAACCAGGTTCATTGGCAGCGTCGTCAGGCAGTTCGATCTGGCTCAGCTTTTGCCAGAGCGCACCCATTTCATCGAAATATTGGTAAATATCAACCAGCGTCAATTCGTCGGTTTCGAACGATCCGCCCAGCACCGGCGGTGTGGCAAGTGCAAAAACGGCATTTTCAGGTAACGAGGTTTCCAGCAACGGCGCCATCAGCAGCAGTGAGAAGTAATCGGTAATGAATTCTGGATCGGCAAGCACCGTGCGAAACTCGTCAAAGTCCGAGGCAATGTGCTCCAGTTCGCCGTCGTTGGTGTCCAGAAACAGAATATGACCGGTTTCAGGTTCAAGCAAAAAGCAGTCTGCCGTTTTGGTGACAAGCAGCACTTCGACCTGGGCTGGCAGCAGCCATTGCCAGTGATTCAGCAACCGCGGCTGATCAAGATTATCAGTGGCAATGGTCAGGTCGTTCAAGTTCACGTGCGCTCCTTGCGTCGTTGGCATGGCAGAAGTGTGGGGCCGCCTGCGCCCCTGCCGCGCGGTTATTATGACGATTGAATGCGCAGACGGTATTCTTCGTCATTCATGAAAATATATCTTACCGCATCGATCAGGCTCAGAAATACTGTGAGCGGCAACCAGATGAAACTGATAATCAGATACAGCAGTCCCATGCCTATCTGGCCGTTGTAAAAGCGGTGTGCACCCAGCCAACCCAGGAAAATCGCCAGAAAAATGGCTATTTTACGGGAGCTTGCCTGGCGGGTCAGTTCTTCATCCTTGTTCTTGTATATCCAGATGCACACGATCGCCGTCACCACCAGGGCGACAAGTATTTTGACCGGATGCCGGGAGACGTATTCGGAGACGGTGTAATACAGGTCGGAAAAGTTATAGATGACCAGACCGGTGATGTCATGCAGCCACACAGCCAGCGCGGTGAACACGCCTTCGCCGAAGGTCAGGCCGATCAGGACAATGATAAAGACGATAATGGGCAGGAGAATTTTCTGGAGCATGGCAGCGGGTCTCGGTGGGCACAAAACGACCATTAGGGATTTGCATTGCGAAATCGCATGACGGACGCGGGTTAATGAGGCAGTAAATCTGAGTCAGTAAACGTTAGATAAGCGAATGTTAGATAAGGATATATTCGCATAAAAACAGGGTTAGGCCAGGGCGATTGGGTGCATGGATGCTTCATTGCGTTTCGGGTACAAATGCGGTATGCACCTTGGATGGGCATCCTTTACCTGACTGGAGTAATCACCGGCCAGCCAGCTGTATATTGCCAGGGCATTGGTGCTGGCTGTTGCAGGCCGGGCGCATTGAGCACAAAGGCCGGGTACATGATCAAGTCGTCCTTTACACCGTCTGTGCCTGGTGCTTACGCATCGGCCAGCGTAAACACGTTTTTGCCAAATGGCAGTGCCTGGCCGCGCAGCAAATGGCTGATCACGCTTGCAGACCCCGGCGCCAGAGTAAAGCCCAGGGCGCCCTGGCCAATATTGAGCCACAGGTTACCATAGCGGGTTGCATCAATAATTGGCTTGCCTTTTGGCGTAGCCGGACGCAGCCCGGTCCAGAGCGTGGCCAGATCGTAATCGCCCGCGTCGGGAAACAAATTGCGGGCTTCCTGCTTGAGCGCTTCAATACGCGAGGTATCGATGCGACGGTTTAAGCCCACCATGTCGGCCATGCCGGCGATGCGCAGGCGCTCTCCCAGTCTTGCATAAACGACCTTGCGTTCGTAATCGGTGATGCTGACCATCGGCGCGTCGGCGGCTCGCTCAATGGGCACGGTCAGGCTGTACCCTTTGAGCGGACTGACCGGTACCGCAATGCCCAGCGGTTTGAGCAGCGCTGTGCTCTCGCATGCCAGTGCCATCACGATATGATCCGGGGTAAGGTGCTCTCCGGCAGTTGTCTGCACGCTCACCTTGCGATTGCTGTCTGCTGCAAGTCGGCTGACGGTGGTATTGAACCGGAAGGTGACGCCGCGCTGCTGCAAAATGTTTTTCAAGGCAACGGCAAGCTGGAAGCAGTCTGCACTTTCTTCGCTTTCGGTAAAGATGCCGCCGCTCAGGTGGTCCCGCATGCGCAGCAGGGCCGGCTCCAGCGATATGCACTCCTCGACAGACATGGCACGTTGCTCGCAACCCAGAGACCGTTGAAAGTCCAGTTGTTCTACTGCATGCTCGAACGAATCGCGGCTGCGATGCACAACCAGCTTGCCCGCCCGTTTATGGTCAAAGGAGATGGCCTCCTGCTGCATCATTTCGTGATACAGGTCGCGGCTGAGAAACGATAGCGCAAGCAATTCCCGCGTCGTCTGGTTGCTTTGAGCCGCATTGCAGGCTTTGACAAAACGCACGTTCCAGCACAGGGTGGCAGGATCCAGGCTGGGACGAAAACGCAGGGGCGAGTTGCGGTCCAGCAGCCATTTGGGTACATGACTCATGACGCCCGGACCGGCAAGTGGCGCAACGTAACTGTATGACAGTTGTGCCCCGTTGGCAAAGCTGGTCTCCAGCGCAACATCGTTGTTTCTCTCAATAACAGTGACGTTGAAGCCGTCCCGGTTGAGATAGTAAGCAGTTGTCAGCCCGATGATGCCGGCCCCAAGTACCAGAACGTCCATAATTTTTCCGTCAGTATGAAAAGGCATTGGTTCTATTGCCAAGGCCCGGATCAGGCCGGCCTGTGAATACCAATAATGCAATTATAAGGAATTCAGCCAGTCAATATCGGCCTGGGTGAATCCGGCCGCCATTCTGGCCTGGATATTGAAGGGCCCACGAGGCTTGCCGACGCGATAGGTATCGATCAGTGCTGCATAAGCGGCGACGGGCTCCTGGTTTTGCTGCTCGCAGCAGTACAGGTACCAGCGATTGCCGGTTTTGACATGACCGATTTCATCGCGCAGAATAATATCCAGAATGTCAACGCCGCGGTTGTCGTTCACGGCCCGCAACTTGTTCTGGATAGCCGGGGATACATCCAGGCCACGGGCCTCCAGGGTGCGAGGCACCAGTGCAAGCCTGGCCAGAATGTCGTCGGCGGTTTTTTCCGCCATGTCCCATAAACCATTATGGGCCGCAAAATCGCCATACTGATACCCCGACGAGGCCAGGTGCCCCCGTACGAGTGAAAAGTGATAGGCCTCGTCCCGGGCGACCTGCAGCCAGTCGTAGTAGAAATCATCAGGCATGCCGGGAAAGCGCCAGATGATATCCAGCGCCAGGTTGATTGCATTGAATTCGATATGGGCAATAGAGTGTATGAGCGCCGCTTTTCCCTGTTGCGTCTGCGTCGAGCGTATCGATACCTCGCGCGGATCCACCAATTGCGGCCGTTGCGGCCGACCCGGTAGCGGCCGAGCCGGTTGCAAGACCAGATCGGCGCACACGGGCAGGGTGGATACCAGCTTGTCAACAGCGGTGATTTTTTTGCAGGGATCGGGCTCGGCCAGGGCATCCAGTGCTGCCTGACGAAGCGATGGGTACACGGAAGGCATGACAGCAGAGGGTACGACAGGAGAGGACATGTCAGTCTACAAACAACGGGTTCGCCAAAACCTCTATTTTAGTCAATGGCAGGCAATGGTATAGTCTTGTTTTGACTTTCACAGGAAAACTCATGTCTTCTTCTGCTCGCATTGTCTTTCTTGATCGGGCCACGTTGCCCGATTTTATCGCGCTCAAGGCGTTTGAGTTCGAGCATGAAGTGACCGCCTACGACCAGACCGCGCCGGCCGAGGTTGCCGAACGGATTCGGAACGCGCAAATCGTGGTTACCAACAAGGTGCCGGTTTCGGCGCAAGACGTGGCGCAGGCGAGCGAGCTCAAACTGGTGGCCGTGGCGGCTACCGGGACCAATATCGTTGACATTCAAGCATGCCGCGACAAAGGTATTGTCGTGACCAATATTCGCAACTATGCGGTCAATACCGTGCCCGAGCATACACTTGCATTGATTTTTGCACTGCGGCGCAGTTTGCTTGCCTATCACCGTTCGGTCGGTCAGGGACGCTGGGCGCAAAGCGGCCAGTTTTGCTATTTTGATTATCCGGTCAGCGATCTGGCCGACAGCACTATCGGTATTTTCGGGTCTGGCGCGCTTGGCAGCGCGGTGGCCAAACGCGCCCAGGCATTGGGCATGAAGGTGCTGTTTGCCGCTCGCAAGGGAGAGACAGACGTAAAGGAAACGCATACCCCCTTTGAAGAGGTCATCGCACAGGCTGATATCCTCACGCTACACCTGCCGCTAACCCCGGCGACCCGGCATATGATTGGCGCGGCAGAACTGGCGCAAATGAAGCCGACCGCTATTTTGATCAACACGGCCAGGGGCGGCTTGGTGGACGAGGCCGCGCTGGCAGACGCCCTGGAAAACAACAGTATCGGCGGTGCGGGTTTTGATGTCGTGACCCAGGAACCCATGCCCGATACGCATCCGTTCATGCGCCTGATGAACCGACCGGATTTTATCCTGACACCGCATGTGGCGTGGGCCAGCCGCCAGGCGATTCAGGTGCTGGCGGATCAGTTGGTGGACAACATCAATGCGTTCGTCCGTAACGATATCCGCAATCAGGTTTGATTCAGATACATCAGTCGCGTGTGCTTACAGCTTATACCTTCAATAGGTAGAAATACGCGTTGTCATAACGCTGAATATTTTCAATAATGATCAGGATACGGACCTATCCGTACAACAAATAATAATAAGCAGAGTGGGAGCATGGCAGAAACAACAACGCTATATGGAGACTTTGATTACATCATTGCGGGCGCCGGTTCGGCCGGCTGCCTGCTGGCCAACCGCTTGTCTGCAGACCCTTCCTGCAAAGTGCTGCTGCTGGAGGCAGGCGGTGACGATAAATGGCGCTGGTTGCATATCCCTGTAGGTTATCTTTATTGCATTGGCAACCCCAATACCGATTGGTGCTTTACCACACACCCTGACGCCGGACTCAACGGCCGCAGTATTGCCTATCCGCGAGGCCGCGTGCTTGGTGGCAGTTCCGCCATCAATGGCATGATCTACATGCGTGGGCAAAAAGAAGATTACGATGGCTGGCGCGATGCCGGAAACCCGGGCTGGGGCTGGGATGACGTGCTGCCGCTGTTTAAAAAATTCGAACATCATTACGCGGGCGATACGGCGTTCCATGGTGGCCGCGGCGAGCTGCGTGTTGAGCAGCAGCGTTTACGCTGGGATATCCTGGATGCCTTTCGCCAGGCAGCCGAACAAGCAGGTATTCCTCAAATACAAGACTTCAATTGTGGCGATAATGAAGGCTCTTCTTATTTTCAGGTTACCCAGAAAAAAGGTGTGCGTTTCAGCGCATCCACAGCATTTCTGAAGCCGATCAAGGAGCGCAGCAATCTCACCGTTATCACAAATGCAATGATAGACCGGGTCAACTTCACAGACCGGACGGCCCAGGGCTTGCGCTTTCGCCATAACGATCATTTTTTCCACGCCAATGCGCGCCGTGAAGTCATTCTCAGCGCCGGCGCCATCGGTTCGGTGCAAATTCTCCAGCGCTCCGGGGTGGGGGCAGGCGATCTCATGAAGTCGCTGGGCATTCCGCTCGTTCATCATTTGCCGGGAGTGGGGCGCAACCTGCAGGATCATCTGCAGTTGCGCATGATATACAAGGTAAACAAGGTGCGCACGCTCAATACGATGATGCTGTCACCGCTGTCCAAGGCCTACATGGGCCTGCAGTACGCCTTTATGAAAAAGGGGCCGTTGACGATGGCGCCATCACAGCTCGGTATTTTCGCGCGTTCTTCTCCCAGGCAGCAACGCGCCAATGTCGAATATCATGTACAGCCGCTATCGCTGGAAAAATTCGGCGACGGCTTGCACCCGTTTCCTGCCTTTACTGCCTCTGTATGCAACATCCGGCCAACCAGCCGCGGTATGGTGAACATTGTTTCTCCGTCGCTTGAAGACAGGCCTGATATTCTGTGCAATTATCTGAGCACCGACGAAGATGTCCAGGTTGCCCTGGAGAGCATCCGGCTGACACGGCGTATCGCCGATCAGGCTGCGCTTGAACAATACTCGCCTCAGGAGTTCCGGCCAGGTCCGCTGGCCAAGACCGATGACGATCTTATACGGGCGGCCAGCGATATCGGCACGACCATCTTTCACCCGGTGGGCACCTGCAAGATGGGCGCCGATGACATGTCCGTGGTCGACGCCAATCTGTGCGTGCGTGGAATCAACAGGCTGCGCGTTATCGATGCTTCTGTCATGCCAACCATCACTTCGGGAAATACAAACGCGCCAGCGATGCTGATTGCAGAAAAAGGCGCCCAATTGATATTGGCAGCTCGCTGAGCGGGCACTTATAAGGGGGCTTGGCACCTGGTTTGCGTCTGACAGTGCCGGCGCGTCCGTTGCCTTGCACAATTTGTCCGGGTTTACTGCGGCTTTTGCCGATTTTTTTCCTCAAAAGAATCGCTGTCGGCTTCGCTTCTATTACTTGCATATCTGGCTGGCTGCCTGCCTGCATGACAGGGACGGCAGAAGGCACATACCCGGTCTCTTTGCGCAACGGGGTATCTGCGCTATCGTGTTTTAATCGCCGCACTTGCTGAACGTCCTGGTTTATATCCGCCATCTATAAATAAAGACCGATTTATTCGTTCTTAATCTTGTGATGAACCGATAAGATAAAGCCTTATCAAAGTAGTCTTGCCTACCCATCGGGTAGCGGACTACTC
>JBOIGK010000224.1:0-6525 GCA_050742695.1 Advenella sp.
GGCCCACATCAACCGACAACGGCAACAAGTTATGTAGCCAATCGCGGCGCATATGAAAAACTGTCTGCACCACATAAAGCGGCGCTGGCAAGCGCAGCCCGGGAAATTTCTGGCGCCTTGCGTCAGCATATTCTTGTGGCAGACACCCTGGCATTGAAAGCGTTCCAGAGCAAGGGCGTAGAAGTCGTAGCGCTAAGTGCGGACGAACTGGCGAAAGGTCGATCGCAGGCGGTAAAAGCGTGGGAGTCGGCGACCAAAGACAACCCCCTGGCAAAAAAAATGATGGACAGTCAAATTGCATTTATGAAAGATCTCGGGCTGTTGTCTTGAACATTCAAATGAAATAAGCGCTATCTGCAACATTGTATTTTTGGATTTATCCCATGCCTGCTTTTGTGTCCGCCTATATTTTGGGTATTACCCGCATCAATAAATTTTTTTTCAATATTGCATCAGCGCTTATTTTCCTGATTGTATTTTCAATGTTGTACGAGGTGATCAGCAGATATGTGTTCCATGCCCCTACAACCTGGGGCATGGAGCTGGCAACACTGCTGTTTGGTCCCTACTTTCTTCTTGGCGGGGCCTACTTGCTGCACATGCGTGGTCATGTCAATCTGGATTTGCTGCAAAAAAAACTCTCTGCAAAAAATCAGCAGCGGCTCGACATATTCAGCTTTGTGATCATTATTGTGTTCAGCATCATCATGTTTTCCTATTCCTTCCCGCCCGCGATGCAAGCGTGGGAATATAAGGAAACCTCGTTTTCCGCCTGGAATCCGCCCGTCTGGCCCATCAAGTTTGCCATACCTATATCGGTTTTATTACTGGGACTTCAGAGTTTTGCGGAAATGCTGACGGTTCTGTACAAAGAACAGGATCACCGGTCATGAGCGCGAACATTATTCTGGTCATCATGTTTGCCGGGTTAACGCTGTTCATGCTCACCGGCCTGCCCATTGCCTTCGTGCTTGGCGGCTTATCACTTCTCATTACAGTGACCCTTTGGGACGCGAATGCAGTGGTGATCATGGTACTGCAGATTTTCGACACCATGCGATCCGAAGCGCTGCTGGGCATTCCCCTGTATATCTTCATGGCAGCAATTTTACAGCGCACCGGCGTTATTGAAGAACTGTACGGTGTCATGGAGATCTGGTTCGGCCGCTTGCGCGGCGGATTGGCCATTGGCACGGTTCTTATCTGCGTTCTGATGGCAGCGATGACAGGGGTAGTCGGCGCAGCAGTTACCGCAATGGGGCTGTTAGCCATGCCGGAAATGCTCAAGCGGGGATATGATCCAAAGCTGGTTACCGGCACGATATGCGCCTCCGGTACACTCGGCATTCTCATCCCGCCGTCCATTCTGACCATTGTATATGCCGTCACCGCTCAGGTGTCGATCGGCAAGATGCTTATTGCCGGTATCGTGCCGGGACTGATTCTCGCTGTTTTCTACATTCTGTACATTCTTTACGTTGCCTATGCGCATCCGGAACGTGTGCCCCAATCCCGGCGCGAGCGCGTCCCCTTCTCGACCAAACTGCGAAGCGTCAAGGGCGTTATTTTCCCCATCATCCTTGTCATATTGATACTGGGCTCAATATTTTTTGGCATCGCCACCCCCACAGAAGCGGCCGCGGTTGGCGTTGCGGGTGCATTCATCATCGGGATGCTCAAACGCAAACTGGACTATTCCGGCATTCGCCATGCAACGTTTGAAACCGCGAAAGCCACCACAATGATTCTGTGGATTACCATTGGCGCAAAAGCCTATGTCTCTGTTTTTACCGGCCTGGGCGGCGCCGATACCCTCCTGAACCTGATCCGCGATATGCAAGTTCATCCTTACGTCATATTGGCTGCGATGATGCTGATCCTTATTTTTCTGGGAACAGTCCTGGACGAAATCGGAATCATCCTGCTTACGGTGCCGGTCTTTTTGCCTATCGTCAAATTACTCGGCTTTGACGAAATATGGTTTGGCGTCTTGTATGCCATCACGATACAAACCGGCTACATCAGCCCTCCTTTCGGATACACCCTGTTCTATATTAAGGGGCCATTACCCGCGCACCTGGGCATGGGTACAGTATACAGGGGCGTTCTGCCGTTCATGCTATTGCAAATGTGTGCGCTGATATTCTGCGCAGCCTTCCCGGATCTTGTTACCTGGCTTCCGTCCTTAATGGACAGACGTTGATCTTTTATTTTTCACACGGAACGAAACACCATGCCTGAACTCAGCTCTCGAATTGCCGGCTTTCACAAACTGGGAATACAGGGTCGCCTGGATATTTTGAAAGAACGATGCAATCTGGACCCGGAAACGGTGCAAGCCATGCTCAACACCGGCAATTTGCCCGCTGACACTGCCGATCATCTCATTGAGAATGTCATTACCACCATGAATATTCCGGTGGGCATTGCGACGAACATGAAAGTCGATGATAACGATGTACTGGTGCCGATGGCCACCGAAGAATCCTCGGTGGTTGCCGCAGTTTGTAATGCCGCCAGGCAGTGTTATGACAACGGCGGATTCACTACGTCCATGTCGGGCTCTCAGATGATTGCCCAAATTCAGTTGGTTAACATCACAAATCCGCAATTCTGCAGAATCTGCATTCTGGAGCAAAAAGCGCAGATAAAGAAACTATGTGATGATTGCGACCCCATTCTGCTTTCATTGGGAGGCGGTCTGCAGGATATCGAAGTGCGAATCATTGACTCGAATATCGGGCCTATGGTCATTACACACCTGATCGTTGACACTCGAGATGCCATGGGAGCCAACGCAGTCAATACGATGGCAGAGAAACTGGCGCCGCTGATTGAGCAGTGGACTGGTGGCAAGGTTTATCTGAGAATACTTTCAAACCTTGCTGACAGGCGCCTGGCGCGGGCGCGTGCAACATGGACTTGTGATGAGATTGGCGGAGAAGCAATCCGCGACGGCATTATAAGCGCCTACCATTTTGCCGAATCTGATCCTTATCGTGCAGCAACCCATAACAAGGGCATCATGAACGGCGTATCGGCCGTCGTTCTGGCAACCGGCAATGACACGCGCGCCGTGGAGGCCGGCGCTCACGCTTATGCCGCACGTAATGGACACTACTCAAGCCTGACACACTGGGAAGTCAACAAAAACGGAGATCTGGTCGGCAGCATCGAAATTCCAATGGCCGTAGGCCTGGTTGGTGGGGCAACCAAACTTCATCCTATGGCAAAAGCCAATCTGCAAATACTTGGCGTAGAAAGCGCAAGCCAATTGGCCCGAATTATTGCTGCCACGGGACTGGCACAAAATTTTGCCGCATTAAAAGCATTGGCAACGACGGGCATCCAAAAGGGACATATGGCATTGCATGCTCAAAATGTTGCCATGATGGCCGGGGCGGTTGGACAGCAAATTGATCAAGTGGCCAATGCGTTGATCTCTCAGGGAACCATACGGATAGACGTCGCGCAGAAAATACTTCAGGACATCAAGACTGACTGATCAACTGCGTCCTGGCACGCATCGCCGGCGTGCCACGACTACACTGATTGGTTTTACGACTGCTGATTGACCACTTTCAGTGAAAGCTCATTGCCGCCTGTAAGATCAAGGCTGATTCAGTAAGCTTATAGATCCAAATGTTTCATCGCCGCCTCTGCTGCATTGGCTACGTGACGCGCACAAAGCTTCTTGGCCAATTTGGCGTTTCTCAGGGACACCGCGTCCACAATGTCAGAAATCTCTTTAATGGTATGCGGCAGGCGCTCTGTGCCGGACAACGAGATACGGCGCAGAATCATTATTCTATTGTTCAACTGGGTTAACAGATTTTTAACTACTTCGTTTCCACACCCATCCAGCAAAATTCGATAAAACAGATTCTTGATATCAAGTACGGAATCTGTAGAACGGCCTTCGCCAATCGCCTTCAAACGTTCCAAGCAGTCCTGCAAGGCCTGTATTTGCGCCTCAGACGCATGGATGGCGAAGCCCTCGCCCGCCAGCGCCTCCAGCGCCTGGCGTACCTGGTAGATATCTTTTACTTCCTCGCGCGAAATGGTTGCAACTACGGGCCCTCTATGGGGAATGTTTGTAATCAGTCCTTCAGCATTTAGTTGTTGCAGGGATTCACGCAATACCGTCCGACTGATTCCGAGCATCGCACACAGGTCCTTTTCCACCAGCTTTTGGCCTGCCGTAAACGTACCGGAAATCACAGCCTCACGCAAACGCTCTGTGACGTGTTGCCGCAACGTTGTATTTTCCCGATGTATATGTAAATCCAGTGGTGTAGTCATAACCTGACTCAAGCCTCAAAAAGTTAGCAAATCCTATCACAAACACTCGCTCGTAACATGCGTCCACCGTGGATTGCCGCAATGCTGACCCCCGAAAAATTATATTTACAAAAAACGACATCTACCATATAGTAGTATTGTATGACAATCATACTATATTTTTATATGACCTAGGCTTCAATCAGGCCGTAGAACTGACCATCAGGAGAAAATCAAATGACAGAAGACGCAAATAATCCGCTGGATACGTTGTTCAAGCAGGGGCTGGCCACGCGCAGAGCAGTGCTCGGTGCCGAATATGTAGATAATTCACTGGCCAACGCAAACGAATTCATGATGGCCTTCCAGCACATCACAACCGAATGGTGCTGGGGCTACGCGTGGAACCGTCCGGGCCTGGAACGCAAGACGCGTAGCATGCTGAATCTGGCGATGCTTACAGCGCTCAATCGCCCGGCTGAAATCAAACTTCACATAAAAGGCGCACTCAATAACGGCGTGACTGTTGATGAAATAAAGGAGATCCTGCTACAGGCCACCGTCTATTGTGGTATTCCAGCGGGCCTGGATGCCTTCAAGGTTGCCAATCAGGTCCTGCAGGAGGCGGGCCAATTTGATCAGGACGAGGACAAAAAATGAACCCGGCAGATCAGAAAATCGGATTTATCGGAATCGGCAGCATGGGCTATCCCATGGCGTCGCGGCTTCAGCAGGCGGGCTACCCATTGCTTGTTATGGATGCTAATTCCCGACTGACAGAACCGCTAGCTCGGCTAAGTGGCGTCACAGTCGCAGCAACCGGGCACGAGATGGCCCGGGAATGCAATTTTATTATCACCATGCTTCCGACCAGCGCTATCGTTGAAGCGGTCCTCACCGGTGCCAACGGCATTCTTGCCGCACTCAATCCGAATACGGTCGTTATTGAAATGAGTTCCGGCATACCCACGCAAACACTGCGGTTGGCCAAATTGACACAGGAAGCCGGGGGAACACTCATTGATGCACCTGTGTCGGGAGGCGTGGCGCGTGCACGTACCGGGGAACTGGCCATTATGGCAGGTGGCGCGGATGACATCATTCAGCGGGTACGTCCGATACTGTCCGTGATGGGCAAGACTATCTCGCATACCGGTGATATAGGCTCTGCCCACGCGATGAAGGCCCTGAACAATCTGGTGTCAGCGGGAGGATTCCTTATCGGGATTGAAGCGCTGCTCATCGGGCAACGGTTTGGTCTTGATCCCTCTGTCATGATCGATATTCTGAACGCTTCCACCGGAATGAACAATTCGACGCAGAAGAAATTCAAACAGTTCGTACTCTCACGAAAATTCGATTCTGGATTCGGGCTGGATCTGATGATCAAAGATCTGACCATCGCAACAGGGATAGCGGCAGAATCAGCAACGCCTGCTCCTTTTTCGGCGCTCTGCAGAGAAATGTGGGCATCTGCAGCTGGCTTGCTCGGACCAGGCCAGGATCATACCGCCTTGGCAAAACTATTGGAAAACCTTAGCCAAACCGAACTGGCCGACGGTAAGCCATAGTCCTTCGGCGATTTAGCTGCATTTCAACATATGAGATAAACCCATACATTAAAAGTAGAAAGGCATACGCGTTTTTTCAATGCGATACAAACGCTACGCCTTGAAGAGACATGAACAAAATACTAGCTGTAATCATAGCCTCATTATTGCTGCCGACAGTGGTCCAGGCAAACAATTATCCGTCAAGACCCATATCCATGATTGTTCCGTATGCGCCTGGCGGCTCCACGGATGCACTTGCGCGTTTTATCGCTAACGCCATGGGCAAGGCGCTTAATCAGACCATCGTTGTCGAAAACGTCGGTGGCGGCGGCGGTATCATCGGTCTGCAGAAGCTCATGCACGCCAACGCAGATGGCTATACTATTTCATTTGGCAATATGGGCAATTTCGCCATTGCTGGCACTCTCTATCCAAAAGCCAATTATGATCCGCGCCGCGACCTTGAGCCAATCGGTCTGGTTGCTAGCGTACCGATGGTACTATCGGTCAGCCAGAAAAGCGGTATCAAAAACATGAAAGAATTATTGGAAAAATCACAAGGTTCTCAAAAGCAGCTTAATTTCGGCAACTCCGGAGCAGGTTCGACTGGCCACATTTCATCTGTGTACTTCAACAGCGTGACCAACGGCAACGTTGAACAAATCTCCTATCGGGGTGCAGGCCCTTCCAT
>JBOIGK010000225.1:0-4881 GCA_050742695.1 Advenella sp.
CCATGTGGGGCGATGCGTTGCGCGTTACTGTGAGCGCCAAGGGGGGCGGGGGCGACGTCAAGGTCCGGTTTGCCATGTTGAACCCGAACGAATCCGTAGAGGACTGGGTGCTGGAACAAATGCCGACACTGGGCGCGGGCTGGTGCCCGCCCGGCGTGCTGGGCATTGGCCTGGGCGGCAGCCCGGAGCAGGCGATGCAAATGGCCAAGGAGTCGCTGCACCAGCCCATTGATATTCAGACATTGAAGCACAAGGGCGCTCTTGACGATTACGAACGCTTGCGGCTCTCGCTGTACGAGCGTATCAATAACGAACTGAATATCGGTGCCCAGGGGTTAGGCGGCAAGTCCACCGTGCTGGACATCAAACTGCGTCATGCACCGTGCCATGCCGCCATGCTTCCCGTTGCCATTGTTCCCAATTGCGCTGCCACTCGCTATATGACATTTGAATTGGATGGAAGCGGGGCGGCGTGCCTGCCGGTTCATGACGAAAGCCTGTGGGCGGATATTCCGGATACGGTCAACGTCGCCGAGTCTATTGCAGTCAATCTGGATACGCTGACCAAAGAAGAGGTGAGAAGCTGGAGGGCAGGGGACATGTTGCTGCTATCGGGCAAAATGCTCACGGCGCGCGATGCTGCGCATAAACGTATTGCGAATATGTTGCTTCACAATCAGCCTCTGCCTGTGTCATTGAGCGGGCGTGCTGTTTACTATGTGGGGCCCGTAGATGCCACCGGCGATGAAGTGGTGGGACCGGCCGGCCCGACGACGTCCAACCGCATGGATGCTTATCTGGAAGATTTCGTTGAAATGGCCGGGCTACTCATTTCAATTGGCAAGGCCGAACGGAGTCGGCAGGCCATTGATGTGATCAAAAAGACTGGCACTGCTTATTTGAGCGCTGTCGGCGGCGCAGCGTACCTGATCTCCAAAACAATTACACATTCTCGTGTTGTTGCTTTCGAGGACCTTGGCATGGAAGCCATTTATGAGTTTGAAGTCCGCGATTTTCCGGCGACGGTTGCCATAGATAGTA
Organism: Advenella sp.; assembly: GCA_050742695.1. Lineage (GTDB taxonomy): Bacteria > Pseudomonadota > Gammaproteobacteria > Burkholderiales > Burkholderiaceae_B > Advenella. The sequence goes on from JBOIGK010000225.1 coordinate 1,042, forward strand.
CGGGCGATTATATACACAAGGGGGTTGTGCCGATTATTCCGATGATTCAAGAGTGAGTTGCCGGCGAGAAACGGACTTTCCGCATTTGAAGATCAGACACTTGATTGATTCCTGTACTTGGCCTGAAGGCGACCAAGCACTTCGCTTGCGTCTTTTTCATCGCCGCTTTGCATGCCAGTGGCGATAGACTGAATGGTCTGACATTGAGCGCCATCGCGGTACAGCGGTTACGCGGGCGTGGCCCCCAGTTCGCTGGCTTTGGCCTTGGTCTGCTTGCGGATCAGGGAGATCAGGGCCATGCTGGCTGGCGTCTGAACGTGCCTGTCCATAAACAGCAGGCCATGGGTACGGATGGGTGTCGGCCCCTCTAGCGGAATGACACGCAGGGGCTTATTGTGTTCCGTCACTGCGCTGGGCGCGGCGATAAAGCCGACGTTGTCACGCATAACCAGGCCCAGCATGGCCGGGATCGTATTCATTTCGGCAACAATATTGGGTTGGGCGCCAGCGGCGTTGAAACACTCATCAAGCAGACGGCGCGTTGAAAAGCTTGATGGCAATAACACTAGTGACTCTCGATGTAGCTCGGCAATACGCAAGCGCTTGCGCTTGGCCAGCGGATGGGTCTTTGCCACGATCAGGGCCAGCTCCTCGTTAAACAACGGCTCAAAGCGTATCTCCTTTTGCCGTTCAGGGCGATAGCCGATGCCTACATCCAGTTGCTCTGCCTTCAGGCCATTCGTGATGGCGTCCCCCGATAATTCCTCAATGACGATCTTGACCGTCGGATTGTGCTTCAGAAACAGGGCAATGCAGTCTGGCAGGAACCCCAGGTTGAACGTATGTGTTGTGCCTATACGCACCGTACCGGTCATGGGGGCGACCGTTTGCTTTAACTCACTCAGGCCCTGATCAATGACAGTCAGGGCGCGAGCAGCATAGATCAGGAACGATTCACCAGCTTCGGTCAGCACCACGCGCTTGCTACTGCGATCGAACAAATGCTGGCCAATTTCTTCCTCCAACTGGCGGATCTGGTGCGACAACGTGGACTGGGTCACATGGACGCGTTCAGCCGCACGCGTGAAGTTCAGTGAGCTTGCCAGGGCGATGAAATATCGTAAGTGTCTGAGTTCCATAGGTATTCTATCTATCGATAACATCGATCATATCAGACGAAAACAATCATTTCTATCTTTTCATCAGGTCAGCTAGACTTGATCGTGCAATAAGTCATATACCAATAATCATTACAGTGCGAAAAGCACTACACAGGACGAGACAATGATAAATTTTCTTAAGAATGCGCGAGATAGTCGCACTGCGCGACGCCTGCTTGCCACACTGGTTTGTGCGCCATTGTTATGTGCGGCGGCCACGGCCCAGTCCGAGGAATATCCCTCCAAAGCGCTACGCATGGTCGTGCCATTTGGCCCGGGCACAACGACCGACACGATTGCCAGGCTGGTTTCCGACAGAATGTCCAAAGCACTGGGGCAGTCGATCATTATCGAGAACAAGGCCGGTGCGGGCGGAACGATCGGGACTGCGCAGGTGAGCCGAAGCGCGCCCGATGGCTATACGATCATTATGGGTACGGTTGGTACGCACGCGATCAACAAAGAACTGTATTCAAAGCGTGGTTACGATCCGGAGAAGGATTTCGAGCCCATCGCTTTTGTTGGACAAACCCCTACCATTCTGGTGGTAGGTGGTCAATCTCCGTATCACTCGGTCGAAGATCTGGGAAAGGCAGCGGCAACGTCTCCGGGGATAACGTTTTCTTCTGCAGGCAGTGGTACGTCGGGGCATCTTGCCGGTGAGTTGCTGAAAGACCGGTTGGGCGGCACGATGCTGCACGTGCCCTACAAGGAAGGGAGCATGGCTTTGCAGGACGTGATGTCTGGACAAGTGCAGTTCATGTTCTACCATCCCGCTGCGGTATTGTCACATGTGAAGGCAGGCAAGCTGCGTGCTATCGGCGTGTCCAGCAGCCAACGCAGTAGCGCAGCCCCTGATGTAGCCAGTATTGCAGAGCAGACCAAAAGCGAGTTCGATCTGGTGGCGTGGTTCATGATGTACGCTCCGGCAGGTACTCCTGCGCCGGTCATGGCCAAGCTGACAAAGGCCGCTGACGTAGCGCTGGCCGATCCTGATCTGGCGGCAAAGCTCAAGACACAGGGCGTAGAGCCAGGCGGAGAGTCAACCCGGGATCTGGCCAGGTTCGAAGCGGCTGAAATCGACAAGTGGGCTGAGCTGGTGAAAAAATCCGGTGCAAAGGTCAACTGACGTGATGCAAACGTTCATATATACCGCGCAGCCAGTACGAGTGGTATTCGGTACAGATGCCTGGAGCGTGCTGAAAGCTGAGGCCGTTTTGCTTGGCGCCCGGAAGGTACTGGTGCTCTGCACTCCGCGCCAGCGTGCGCTGGCCCAGCAGGCTGTTGATGCGCTTGCCGAACGCAGTGCCGGTATCTATGACCAGGCGGTCATGCACGTGCCCGTTGCCACAGTGCGCGATGCGCAGGAGGCCGTGCGCAGGGAGAAGGCCGATTGTATTGTGGCGCTGGGTGGCGGTTCCACCATAGGACTGGCCAAGGCGCTGGCCATCGAAAGTAGCTTGCCCATACTGGCGGTGCCGAGCACCTATTCAGGTTCGGAGATGACCAGCATTTATGGCATTACCGAGAGCGGCATAAAGAAAACCGGTAAAGACCCGCGTGCGTTGCCGCGCACCGTCATCTACGATCCATCGCTTACCTTGAAGTTGCCTTTTGATATTTCTGTCGTGAGCGGCATGAATGCCATTGCACATGCCGCCGAAGGACTGTATGCCCAAGAGGGAAATCCGGTGCTGGCACTAATGGCAGAAGAGGGCATACGCGCCATGGCTAACGGTTTGCGTCAACTCGGTCCGCACGCTAGCTCGCTTGTCGCGCGGTCTGAATGCCTGTACGGCGCCTGGCTTTGTGGCATGGTGCTTGCCGGTGCAGGCATGGCTTTGCATCACAAGCTTTGCCATACCGTGGCCGGCAGCTTTGATCTGCCGCACGCGCAGACCCACTCCATTATCTTGCCGCATGCGATGGCCTACAACGCGAGTGCTACACCAGCGGCCATGCAACGGATAGCCCGCGCCCTGGGACAGGACGGGGTTCCCGCTGCCCATGTCTTGTACGATCTGGCCCAGTCGCTTGGCGTGCCAATGGCGTTGCAAGACATCGGAATGCGTGATAGCGATCTGGACAGGGCGGCCGATATCGCAATTGCCACACCGTATTGGAACCCCCGTCCTATAGAACATCACGGCATATGCACGTTGCTGCAAGCCGCATTTGAAGGGCGGCGCCCCACATAAGCAGCTCTGTATTTGAGACATCAATAACGATGATATTTTCAACAAGGCCCTTATTTATTCAATGCATTTGTCCGGCTGTAGACGCGTACCTGCGTGCGTAGCTGCGAGAATGCCTTTCATTGGAACGTTATGAAAATCGGTAAAGAAACCATTCCCCACTCAGCCATCTGCACCTCCAACAGTGAGACCATTGTCGTCAGAGGCAAAGACCTTGCTGTTGATTTGATCGGCAATATGTCTTTCACAGATTATTTTCACTTGCTGGTAACAGGGCAGCCACCTACCGCTGCAGCAACAGCGGTGTTAAATGCCACGTTGGTGGCCATTGCCGAACACGGCCTGGTGCCTAGCGTGCAGGCCAGTCGCATGACACTGGCGGCAGCGCCCGACGCCTTGCAGGGTGCGGTCGCGGCAGGCATCCTGGGTTGCGGTTCGGTCATTCTGGGAGCCTCTGAAACCAGCGGTATTTTTCTTGAAGAGAT
>JBOIGK010000226.1:0-5920 GCA_050742695.1 Advenella sp.
TGCCGACAGAGGCGTCTCGCCGCTTTGCTCAGCACCGCGGGAGATAAAATCCAGTACGTCGATCACAGGATGACCGGGTTTCATAAAATAGCCAGATATTGTATTACAGATATCTGCCTGCGGAACACTTTCAAGCGGATTAATCAAATGGGCTATATAACAAGTGGTTAATAAATAACAAACGATTTATCACCCAAGACTTACAACCCTGACCACACACTAGCCATGTTCTGGCAAACAAATTCGGTCTTTTCCCAGATTTCGCTGCGGGTTTTCAATACTCACCCACACATTCCCCGGAAAACATAAGATAATAACTGGTTCACATCCGATAAGTCAATGAAAACCATGTCATTTTCCCCTCCGCGTCTTATTCTCGCGTCATCTTCAGTGTATCGCAAGGCTATGCTGCAACGCCTGGGCCTGCCCTTTGAGGCCATTTCACCCGGGATCGACGAGTCTGCCCTGCCCGGCGAATCGCCCGAAGCCCTGTCGCAGCGTCTGTCACTGGCCAAGGCGCAACATGTCGCCACCCAATATCCCAGCAGCGTGGTTATCGGCTCCGATCAGGTAGCCACCCACGACGGCCAGCCGATAGGCAAACCAGGAACCCATGAACGTGCCTTTGCACAATTGCGCGATCTGTCCGGAAAAACCGTCGCATTCCACAGCGCGCTGGCCGTCACCAATGGCACACGCAGCGCCGTTGCCGATGTGGTGACGCACTGCGTATTCCGTGAGCTGACAGACGAGGAAATCGAGCACTACCTGACCGTGGAAAAGCCATTTGACACCGCAGGCAGCGCCAAGGCCGAAGGCCTGGGCATCAGCCTGATGCAATCGATGCACAGCGATGACCCGACAGCCATCATCGGGCTGCCCCTGATCGAACTGTCCCGCATGCTGCGCAGTTTCGATCTTAACCCCACTCTTCTGGCTCAACCGTTATGATCAGTACGCTTCACCTGCTTCCTGTCAGTCTGGGCAGCGCTGCCCTGGAACAATGGCTGCCTGCCGGCGCTCAACAGAAGGCGTCCGTTCTGAAAACCTATATTGCCGAAAATGCCAAAACCGCCCGTGCATATCTGAAGCAGACCGGCACCGAAGGTGCAATCCAGGACATAACGATTCACACATTAGGCGCTAAAACGCCCGAAGCGGACATCCGTCGCTGGCTGACCGAGACCAGCGGCGAAATCGGCCTGGTCTCGGAAGCCGGCTGCCCGGCAGTGGCCGACCCCGGTGCGCGCGTCGTGCTGCTGGCCCATCAACTGGGTATCCAGGTCGTGCCCTGGGTAGGCCCCTCCTCCATTCTGCTGGGCCTGATGGCCAGCGGCCTGGATGGACAACGCTTTACCTTTCACGGTTATGTGCCCATCGCGCCAGCCGAACGCAGCAAGCAACTCAAAGGCTGGGAGCAGTTATCGTCCCGCCACAACCAGACGCAATTGTTCATTGAAACCCCGTACCGCAACATGGCCATGTTCGCAACGCTGGTCGACACCCTGAATCCGGCAACCCGACTGTGCATTGCCCGCGCACTGACAACGGCAGATGAATGGATCAGAACCGATACCGTTGCCGGCTGGAAACGGCGTCCGCAACCGGATTTGGACAAATTTCCGACACTGTTTCTGTTTCTGGCCTAGCGCTACCGCTCTAGCCATCGGCCGCAAGCGCTATTGCTGCGGCGCCGGCATCTGGCGCGCCAGATCCTCTGCAATGGCTACGGTCTGGCGGTCAATACGGCCGCTATACTCTGCCGGCCGATAATGCATCTGGAAAGCACGAACGACCTGTCGGGTCTGCGGATCCCATACGCCGCTTTGCGCTATCGGGTAGCCGATACGCGCCAGCAGCCCTTGAATATACGAGGCATCTGCCAGCGCACGCGTGCTCACTAGCGGGATGCGTTGAGCAACCGCCGCTTCGTCATACCAACGCCCCAGCCCCTGCTGGGCCAGTTCCCGCCAGGGAAACGCGGGACCCGGGTCGCTCTTGCGTAACGGCGCAATATCGCTATGCGCCACAATATTCCAGGCACTCACGTGATGACGCGACTGGATGTCGCGCAGCAACGTCACCAGCGTTCTGATCTGCGATGATGAATATGGTGCCCAGCGGGTGTGCGCTGCGTCCAGCGGCCCGGCATTGACTATCTCAATACCAATGGACATGGCGTTCAGGTTTGGGTATTCAAACCATTGGCTCTGCCCCGCATGCCAGGCGCGCCGATTTTCGTTGACCAGCGAAAATATCCTGACCGGCTCGTCGGTAATCAGATAATGTGCGCTGACCCGATCCTGGGTCAGCAAGCGCAGGGAGTCGCTGCGATTTTCCGAGGTATAGTGCAGCACAATAAAGCGAACCCGGCTATCCTGGCCGCAAGCACGCAGCGATGTATCTATCTGCAAGCCCGTGGTGCAGGCGCCCAGCCCCAATGCCGCGGCCACCAGTAGCAGCCAGGCCCGTCTTTGCATGATCCCGCCCTCTTTTTTTCGTTAAGTCTTCTCTGGTGCTGAACACGACCAGCAATGCCCGGCGCAGCAAAACAGCCCTAAACCGCAGCCGAGCGCCGCCGGTTCCGCCATGCCCGCACGATCCGCCAGAGCAGCAACAGAGCCAGCAGCGTACCATACAGAATCGGCTCGGCAAAGTCATTCTTGCCTGCACGCATCAGCCAGAAATGCACAATACCGAGCACGCCGATGGCATAAATACACCGGTGCAAACGCGTCCACTTCATTCCCAATCGGCGCATCCAGCCCTGCGTGGATGTCAGCGCCAGGGGTACCATAAGCAAGAATGCCGCCATGCCGACAAAAATGAAGGTGCGATCCAGCACATCCTTGACCATGGACGACAGATCCATATTGCGATCGAGCACGATCCAGGTCAGCAAATGCAGCACGACATAAAAGAAGGCAAACAGCCCCAGCATGCGCCGCACACGGACCAGCGCCGGCTGGTCCAGCATTTGCCGGACAGGTGTCACTGCAAGCGTGAGCAACAACATGGCCAGCGTCCAGAAACCCGAAGAGCGGGTAATGAACTCGACGGGATTGGCCGTCAGGCCATCGTTATATCCCAGGTAGAACCAGCGCAGGAAAGGGATCAGGCAGAGCAAAAAAAGCACGGGCTTAAAGCGCGCCACCTGGCTGGCCGTCCAGCGTCTGCGCGTCATTGAGGCAGCCCTGGCGCCGGCCGCCGGCGGGGCCGCGCTGGAAGATTCAGACATGAAGAACACCCTGTTGCTCAATAATTGGCACGTAAATCCATTCCACCGTACAGCGAAGCGACCTGCTCCCCATAACCATTAAATTTCAAGGTTGGCACTTTGGGATCAAAGAAGCCGCCACCGATAACGCGCTCATGCGACTGGCTCCAGCGTGGGTGCGGAACATCCGGATTCACGTTCGCATAAAAGCCGTACTCCGAGGGCGCAATGGCCACCCAACTGGTGTCGGGCATGGTCTCGGAGAGCACGATTTTGACAATAGACTTGCCCGACTTGAAGCCGTATTTCCAGGGAACAATAATGCGCAACGGCGCGCCGTTCTGGTTAGGTAGGCGCTTGCCATAAAGCCCGAAAGTGAGCAGGGTAAGCGGATTCATGGCTTCGTCCATGCGCAGCCCCTCGCGATAGGGCCACGGGATAATACGATCGCTCAGCCCAGGCATCGCCTCGGGCTGGGTATCGGTCACAAACTGAACAAATTTGGCCTTGCTGGTGGGCTGCACCTGCTTCAGGAGCGCCGATAGCGGATAGCCCACCCACGGGATCACCATAGACCAGGCTTCGACGCACCGCAGCCGGTACACCCGCTCTTCCTGTGGCGCCAGCTTGACCAGCTCATCCAGATCGAAAGTGCGTGGCTTTTCCACCTCACCACTTACCTGTACCTGCCAGGGCTCAATGCGCATTTTTCCCGAATAATCGAGCGGGTCACCCTTGCCAGTGCCGAATTCGTAAAAATTATTGTAGGACGTAATGTCCTTTTCCGTGGTGAGCTTGCGATCGATTTTCGCTGCAGCATATTGCGGATTCGGTTGCATGCCGGCAATCGGCGGCAACGTGTCTGCCGCGCCAGCCACCTGCGGTAGCGTTGCGCCCAGCCCCGCCAGCCCGGTTCCGGCAGCGATGCCGGCCATCTGTTGCATCCACTGCCGCCTGGCTTGCCAGACCGGCTCAGGGGTAATCTGGGAAGACGGAATACGGGGATAGCGTGGGCGTAAGGGCATGGTTGGCTCCGGTGGCTTGCTGGTGCAAAATATGACAGCAATAATGACGAATATCGCTACTTGGAAAGTTAGACAGCCATTTTTCGACAATGTTCCAGCAAAAACGAGTGTAATTGCGTCGGCGTTTCCGCAATCAGGGTTGGTTTGCTGGCAACCAGCTCTTGTTTACTGTGCGCGCCATACGTGACCGCAATGCTATCCATACCGGCAGCCTGAGCCATCTGGATGTCATGCGAAGTATCACCCACCATGACCGCCTGTTCCGCAGGCACCGCCAACTCTTCCAAAATTTCCTCCAGCATTCTCGGGTGCGGCTTGCTGAATGTCTGATCTGCTGTACGGGAGGCGTCAAAATAGTGCCCCAGGTTCATTCCGGTCAATACCCGGTCCAACCCGACACGGCTTTTACCCGTAGCCACGGCCATCAGCACGCCCTCGGCCTTCAATGCATCGAGCATACCAATAATGCCATCGAACGTGCGCAAATCAGGATCCCTGAGCAGGTAGTGGATGCGATAGCGTTCGAGAAACCGCGGCAACTGGGAAGGCGTCAGATCGGGCACGGCGCGATGCAGCGCCTCGTCGAGCGAGAGCCCGATGACCCAGCTGGCCTGCGCAACGCCGGGCACGGGCAGCCCCATATCACGACAGGCGGCCTGGATGGCAGCGACAATGGTATGGGTGGAGTCCATGAGGGTTCCATCCCAATCGAAGATGGCAAGTGAATAACGCATTCTATTTCCATATTGTAAAATCAGGAGGGGTAGCGGTGCATTTAAACAACAATAAGTTGAAGTTCCTGCTGTGACGCCGCTTGCGCCAACCACAAAGGCGTCCGCGCTCAGCGACGGCCAGCCAAACGATCGAGCAATTGCCGGCACACGTCGGGCAGCGGCGCAGTCAGCGATAAGGGCTCCTGCGTTACCGGATGAGGGATTTCCAGCGTATGAGCATGCAGGAACATACGGGCAAACCCCTGCCGGGCAAAAGCAATGCGAGTCTCGTCATTGCCATATTTTTCGTCGCCCACGATAGGAAAACCACTGGCGGCCAGATGCACCCGAATCTGATGGGTACGTCCGGTGCGCAGCTCGGCCTTGACCAGCGTATAGCGGCCAAAACGCGCCTCCTTGCTCACTATCGTATGGGCCGCCTTGCCATCGGGACGAACCCGCACCCGCCGTTCGCCATCGCGGGTCAGGTATTTTTCCAGAGGCAGCCGTATATGCTGCCGGTCATTGACCCAGTCACCCTCAACCAGGGCAAGGTAACATTTGCGCCCGCGGCTCTCTTTGAACATGCCGTGCAACGCGACCAGTGCAGCACGCTTTTTGGCGACAATCAGCAATCCCGAGGTCTCTTTGTCCAGACGATGCGCCAATTCCAGAAACCGCGCCTCGGGCCGGGCCGCCCGCATCTGCTCGATGACTCCGAAAGACACGCCGCTGCCGCCGTGAACGGCTACACCCGACGGTTTATCGATGACAATCAGCGCATCATCCTCGAAAACAATCGGAAACTGCCCTGCCGGCACAACCCGTGTTTCATCGGGCGTAGCCACCCGCAAGGGGGGAATCCGGATTTCATCGCCGTCTTTTACCCGATATTCGGCCTGCACCCGCCCCTTGTTGACACGGACCTGGCCGCTGCGAATGGCATTGTAAAGATGGCTTTTGGG
>JBOIGK010000227.1:0-1928 GCA_050742695.1 Advenella sp.
ACCGCGCTGCCTTTCGTGCGCAACGGCAAGGCCGTGGTTCCTGCACAGAAATAGAAAACCGTCACATAAACCTTGATACTATATGACCGTGTGCAACGTGGTCATTTTCCTCTTCCAGGAGTCTTGAATGAAATTACCTACCGATCGTAAATACACCCCTTCGCATGAGTGGGTCCTGGCCGAAGGCGACGTGTTCGTTGTCGGCATCACTGATAATGCCCAGGAACAGCTTGGGGATCTGGTCTACGTGGGCGACGTCCAGGTGGGCGCGCAATTGAAGGCGGGCGATACTGCCGGCGTGGTCGAATCGGTCAAGGCCGCTTCGGACATCTACGCACCGGTTGATGGCGAAATTGTCGCTTTCAACGATGTGCTGGAGGCGCAGCCTGACCTGGTCAACGAAGACTCCTATACCAATTGGATATTCAAAATCAAGCCGGCCAACGCGGCCGATGCCGACAAGCTGCTGGATGCGGCTGCCTACGAAGCCCAGGCCTGAACTGCGCCGCCGTTGCCCGCATTCGCGCTGAATGCGCGGCAGCAGCGGCATGACTGATTACCACCGGATTACCCAGATTATGTTGCACACACACGAAGCGGCGTCCCAGGAGTTTGTCGGACGCCATATCGGGCCATCTGAGGCCGAGCAGGCAGAGATGCTGTCTGTGATTGGCGCCCAGAGCCTGGACGAGCTGATCGACGAGATTGTTCCTTCCCGTATCCGCAATGCCGCGCCCCTGGCGCTGGACGGGCCACGCAGCGAAGCCGATATGCTGGCTTCATTGCGCGCCATTGCACAGAAAAACGCGGTTTACCGCAACTACATTGGCCAGGGCTATTACGGCACGCTGACGCCCAATGTGATTTTACGCAATATTCTTGAAAACCCTGCCTGGTACACGGCCTACACGCCTTATCAGCCCGAGATTTCCCAGGGACGGCTTGAGGCACTGCTCAACTTCCAGACTATGGTGACCGATCTGACGGCCCTGGACATTGCTAATGCGTCCCTGCTGGACGAGGGCACGGCTGCGGCCGAAGCCATGACGCTGGCGCGCCGCTCTGCCAAGTCAAAAAGCGATGTTTTCTTTGTGTCCGCACATTGCCACCCGCAAACCATCGAGGTTGTCAAAACCCGAGCACAAGGGTTGGACATCAAGGTGGTGGTCGCCGATGAAGCCGCGGGCCTGCCCGAGTGCTTTGGCGTGCTGCTGCAGTACCCGCATAGCCTGGGGGGCGTGAGCGACTATACGCAACTGGCGGCCCAGGCCCATGCCGCAGGCGCCGTGGTGGCGGTTGCTACCGACCTGCTGGCCCTGGCCATTCTGAAAGCGCCGGGCGAGTGGGGTGCCGATATTGCCGTGGGCTCTGCACAGCGCTTTGGCGTGCCGCTTGGGTTTGGCGGCCCGCATGCCGGTTTCATGGCCTGCCGCGATGCCTTCAAGCGCAGCATGCCGGGACGCCTGGTGGGCGTATCCAAGGATGCACAGGGCAAACCGGCCTTGCGGCTGGCGCTGCAAACGCGTGAACAGCATATCCGGCGCGAGAAAGCGACTTCCAATATTTGTACTGCGCAGGTGCTGCTGGCCGTGATGGCCAGCATGTTCGCCGTGTATCACGGCGCCAAGGGCGTGCGGCGCATTGCCCAGCGCACCTATGTGACCACGACCCTGCTGCGCACCTTGCTGCAGTCTGCCGGTTACGAAGTACAGAACGAGACCTGGTTCGACACGTTGCTGGTGCAGACCACCCACGGACAGGCCCTGCGTGCCGCGCTGGACGCCGCGCAGATCAATGTGCGCTGGGTATCCGAGACGCAATTTGCCCTGTCCATGGACGAAACGGTTACCCTGGCAGACTTGCAGGCGCTGGCCAATGTGCTGACCCACGCCGCCGGTGCGCCTGCGGTGGACGTTGCCGCGCTTAAC
>JBOIGK010000228.1:0-3651 GCA_050742695.1 Advenella sp.
GTCTGAAGCAGGTTGAAATCCGGCATCAAAGCCACCAGGATGCATGGGGACGCCTGGCGATTCAGGCGCTCATGCCGCACTGCCCTGGGCAACAGAGCTCACTTGCTGCTGCCTGCGGGCGCAATGGGCAACCCAGAGCGCCGCCAGCACCGCGCCAAACAGCGCCAGACCCGACACCAGCCAGGGACCACGATACGTTTGGTGATCCAGCATAAAACCATATACGACAGGTCCCAAGGCAGAACCCACATCCATGCCGGAATAGACCAAACCGTAAACGGAGCCAAGGGCGCCTTTGGGCGTAACACGTCGAACCAGCATATCGCGGGACGGTCCAGCCATGCCGCTCAGGAATCCGGCCACGCACAGCCCGGCCACCGCCAGTCCGGAGGGGAGCATTCCCATGGCCAGCAAAATAAAGACAAGCCCCGAGGTTGCCAGCGAGCCGGCCACAATGCGTTCAGTCCTGTCGGTGCTGCCTGCCAGAAAGCCGCCAATAAGCAGCCCCACGCCCGCTGAAACCATATACAACGAAAGCGCGGAACTGGCCCATTCCTTGCCAATGCCATAAAGCGATCCAAGAATGGGAATCGTGAAATTCTGTACCGACGACATTGAGCCGGAGGTAAATGCAAAGAACAGGAATGCGCCCCACAGCGCCGGGTTTTTCAACAGCAGGCGCAGCTTGGCGGCAAAGCCCGGTTCAGCTGCGCGGGGACGTTCCTGGGCCAGCTTATCGGTGTGCTTATCGCTCTTGGTATCGGTCTGCGCCGCCGGCGTAGCCAGCAGCGACGCTCCGAGAAAGGTTGCCAGCAACAGGGCAAAAAGCACGACCGCAGCAGCGGCCGCAGCAAAGCGCCACGAACCGGTCTGGACAATAAAAAAGGTAATGAAGATTGGCGCCAGCGCCCAGCCCAGATTACCCGATACGCCATGAATACTGAAAGCATGGCCCAGACGCCGCTGGCTCACATTCTGGTTGATAATGGAAAAGTCGACCGGATGAAAGACCGAGTTGCCGGCCCCGCCGATAAGAGCAGCAATGATAAAAACCCAATAGGCATCAGCGACCGCAATCAGCAACGCAGAGACAACCATACAGGCCAATCCGAAACGCAATACGGGACGCGCGCCCAGATGGTCTACAACAAAGCCCGATGACGCCTGTCCGACACCCGAGACCACAAAGAATACCGTGGCCAAAAATCCCAGTTCTGCAAAACTATAGCCAAAATCACGATTGAGCGACAGGTACAGTGACGGCAACACCAGTTGATAAAAATGCGAACCGCCATGCAGCAGCCCGATCAGCGCAATCACCTTCCAGTCGCGTGGGTCCCCATCTGAATTGGGAGCCCTGATTGAAGAAGTCAGCACCTGCGAAGTCATATGATACCTGTGATAGCCGGATTAATATGCCAGAAGAAAAAGAGTTAGTTTTGCTGTTGTTTGATGATGGGCCAGGCTTTTTTCATGTAGTAGAACATGGACCAGATCGTCAGAATGGCGGCAATATAGACCAGTACTGTTCCGATGGGCGCAAACGGAATGGCATGCCAATCCTGATAAAACAGCAGGCAGGGAATGGCGGTCATTTGCGCAGCGGTTTTGAATTTACCCAGCCAATGCACCGCCACGCTATCGCGCGCGCCGATGGTTGCCATCCATTCCCGTAGCGCCGAAATGGTTATTTCACGTCCGATAATGATAAGTGCAATAAAGGAATCAAGCCGGTTCAGGTCAAGCAGGATCAACAGGGCCGCGCACACCATAAGCTTGTCTGCAACCGGATCCAGAAAGGCGCCAAACGATGAAGTCTGATTCCAGCGCCGCGCCAGCCAACCATCGAACCAGTCTGTCAGCGCTGCAAAAATAAAGGCCAGCGCACCGATGGTGTCACGCAAAGGAACGTCAATCCAGTTCAGTGGCAGATAGTAAAGCGCAATGACCAGCGGAATCATGGCGATCCGCATCCAGGTCAGGATAATAGGTATGTTCAGTGGCATAGGGCTTTAATACACAAAATACGGCGGAGGCATTATGTGTAATCCTACCACTAACGCAAAGATTCATAGATGCGTTCAGCAAGTTCCCTGGAAATACCTTCTACCGAACGCAAATCATCGATGCTTGCCGATGCCACGCCGGAAAATCCGCCGAAACGCGCGAGCAGTTTTTGTCGGCGTTTGGCGCCCACGCCTTCGATTTCTTCCAGTCGCGACACATTTCTGGCCTTGGCGCGGCGCGCCCGCATGCCGGTGATGGCGAACCGGTGGGCTTCATCGCGTACCTGCGCCACCAGCATCAGCGCAGCCGATCCCAGCCCAAGCGCCACCGACTCGCGTTCGTCCGTAAACACCAGGGTTTCCAGGCCGACCTTGCGCCCTTCGCCCTTGGCCACCCCGACAATCACACGGGTGTCCAGGCCAAATTCCACAAACACCTGGCGGGCGATTTCCACTTGTCCCTTGCCGCCGTCAATCAGCACCACTTCCGGTAGCGGCGCCTCGCCATCTGCCACCTTGGAAAAGCGTCGGATCAGCACCTGACGCATTGCCGCGTAATCGTCTCCTTCGGTGATGCCGGCGATGTTATAACGCCGGTACAACGAAGGCTGCATATCATGATGGTGGTAAACCACACAGGATGCCTGGGTTGCCTCGCCAGCGGTATGACTAATGTCAAAGCATTCGATGCGCAACGCATCAAGCGATTCATCATCGGTATCCAGTTGCAGCAGCTCGGCCAGCGCACGCGTGCGCGCAGCCCGCGACACCGACTCGGAAAGCGTACGCGCCAGGGAAAACTCGGCATTGCGCAATGCCTGATCCAGCCAGGTACGGCGTACCCCCTGAGGGCGCGTCTGCAAACGGGTTTTGATCCGGGACGGCTGTTGTTCATTGAGCAGCGCCAGCAAATTTTCATCTGCCAACGCCTCGGAGCATACCAACACCGGCGGCAGTGGATTTTCCAGATAATGCTGTGCAATAAAAGCTGTCATCACGTCGGCGCGACTTTCACCATCGGCCTGGGTCGGAAAAAACGAGCGATCGCCCAGATGCCGGCCACCGCGCACCATGGCCAGATTGACACACGCCTTATCGGCCGCCTGCGCCACGGCAATGATATCGACATCGGTCTTGTCCACCTCTTCCATTGATTGCTGATGCAGCACGGTTGCCAGCGCATGCATCTGGTCCCGCAGCGCCGCGGCCTGCTCAAAACGCAATTGGTCTGAGGCCTGCTGCATGCGCGCCTGCAAATCATTAACCACGTCGTCGGCCTCGCCATCCAGAAAACGCACGGCCTGCTGTACATCCCGCTGATAGTCGTCTTCCTTGATAAAGTTGACGCAAGGCGCAGTACACCGTCCGATCTGATACTGCAGACAGGGTCGGGAGCGATTGGCAAAAACAGTGTCTTCACAAGTGCGCAGGCGAAACACCTTTTGCAGAATCTGTATGGTTTCGCGTACGGCCCAGGAATTCGGATATGGTCCGAAAAAACGCCCCTTGCGACTGGTAATGCCACGGTAGTATGCAATCCGCGGATAGTCATGCGCGCTGATCATCAGGTACGGGTACGACTTATCGTCACGAAACAGGATGTTGTAACGCGGCCGCAGGCTTTTGATCAGGTTGTTTTCCAGGA
>JBOIGK010000229.1:0-2659 GCA_050742695.1 Advenella sp.
GGTAACGAGTCATGAGCCTCCCGTAATCAATGAAAATAATGCAGATAAAACGAAAAATGCGTGCCACTTGGGCACGCACTCTTTATAACATGCCGGTGTCAGGAGCGCTTGGCGATCAGGCCATATATGAAAAGAACAATAATGGCGCCGACAACAGAAGCGATCCAGCCTGCAGCGTCACCCTGTGCGTACCATCCCATCGCCTGACCCAGGTAGGTTGCAACGATAGACCCGACGATACCCAGAATCGTGGTGAGAATGAGCCCCATGGACTGGTTGCCCGGCATAACGGCGCGGGCGATCAGGCCAATAATAAAACCAATCACGATAGTAATGATAATCGACATATTCTTTTACTCCTGAAATGAGTGGATTTACTGACTGTGTAACGTTCAGATCATATAGGAAGGATTATTTCCGCACAAATGGAAAATGTTTCCATATATTAGTAAAGCAATCGCTGGCACAGTCTGTCCATAAAGCATACCGGCTATGTGCGCACCTTGTGTGAATATTGACTTTTATTTTAAAACGCAGCAGCGATTTCGTGGTTTATCTGCCTTTGTCTGTTGTTGTATGCACACGAATATCCTTTTTTTGCATTGCCTTGCCTGCCCGTACGCGAGACAGCCTGCTGCCGAAAATATTGATGGCCAGCCCTACGACAACCACGGCGCTGCCAAGCCATTGCACCAGCGACAGTTTTTCGTGCAGGACCAGTTCAGCCGAGAGCAGACCGACCACGGGGATCATCAATGACATTGGGGTCACCAGACTGACCGGGTGGTGCGCCAGCAGCCGCCCCCATAAGTAGTAGCCAACGAACGAGGCCAAATAGGCCAGGTACATGACCGAGCCGACACCGGTCCACGACAGATTGGCCAGACTGTACGCAATCGCCTGGGGGCCTTCGAACAACCAGGAGGCCAGCAGAAAAGGAAAGACAGGAAATACAGCGCCCCAGGTCAGCAGACTGAACATATTGACCGCCGGGCCGGCCTTTTTTATGACGATATTGCCGCAACCCCAGCTGAAAGCCGCACACAAGGTAAGAAAGAAAGCAAACAGCGGCACCGGCTGGGCAGTGTCTGCGCCCATTTCAATCACGCCCAGACCGATGGCGGCCACGACCATGGCAACGATACTGTGCAGCCGTACCTTTTCATTCAACAGCAGCGCTGCGATCAGGACGGAAAAGAATGCCTGCGACTGCAGCACCAGCGAGGCCAAGCCTGCCGGCATGCCCATTGCGATGGCGCTGAACAGAAAGGCAAATTGCCCGAAGCATAGGGTCAGCCCGAAAAGCAGCAGCAATCGCAGCGGAATGACCGGTCGCGGAATAAACAGAATGGCGGGAAAGGCGACCATGGCAAAACGCAAGGCGCCCAGCAGCAACGGAGGAAATTCATCGACACCAAACTTGATCACCACGAAGTTGAGCCCCCACAGGAGGACAACGAGAAGAGCAGCAAGCCAGTGACGCAAAGGCATGAAAATTCCGGGTAACGGTAAGAGACAGGAGCACAGATTATGCGCCACCACGCAGTCGGCTTGCAAGCCGAAGCGGCATTTTATCCCGCAGGCGCGATCGTCAGGGCCACATGATGCTCGCGCCAGCCATTGACAAAATACCCCGTATTGTCGGTGGTGTATTCCGGTTGCTGTTGTCCGGCAGCATTGGTGGCGCGGCAGGCCAGCTCGACGGGCCCGGGTGGCAGGCTTAGCGAGATCTCGAACAGGCGCCAGGCGAACGGGCCCAAATCGCTCCCGGTTAGCTGGGCGGGGTGCCAGGTGGCGCCGCCATCGGCGGTCACCTCGATTCGGGCCACGGCTGAAGCGCCTCCCATTGCCACCCCACGGATCGGCGTGGTGCCCGCCTTGACCGGTTCGCCTGAGCCCAGGGGTTCGGTGATCCAGGATTTGACCGGCAGCCTCCAGGCAGGGGTGGTCAGACGCGGCTCACCCGGCCGCAGCGGCACCCGGAAATCGGCGGTCTGGATGTGGGCGCTGGATTCCTCGGTGGTGAAGGCAATGCGCCGGACATACTTGATGTAATTGATGCTGGCATAGCCCGGCAATACCAGACGCAGCGGGCCGCCATGCGCCAGGGGAATGGGTGCACCATTGAGTTTCCAGGCCAGCAGGGCGTGTTCGAGTGCGGATAACGGAACCGAGCGTTCAACCCGGGTGAAGTCCGAGGGAATGCCATCGGGCAGGCTATCGGCGCCTGTGGCGGTGAGAAAGCGGCTGCCGGGGACAACGCCTCCCAATTCATGTATGACCGTTGTCAATGGTACACCCGTCCAGATCACACAGCCGGCGCCGCCTGTCTGCCATTGCGTACCAATGGCCGGTGTGCTTTGCAGGGCGCGGCCGTTTTCGGCACACTGCAGTACCGTGGCCACTGTCCGTGTGGGCATTGCCTGCAGCTCAGCCAATGTGTAGGCATCAGGCTGGGCGACCCCAGCAAAGGCGACGGGCCATTGCCCTGCCTCTGCCAACAGCCGCGCAGGCGGAGGCAGGGCGTTGTCACGGACAAACAGGCACTGCGTCGGGGTAATTAACTGGCGACCAAGCACTGCCCGGCGCGTTTCAATGGCGTGCGGGTTATGGACGAGCATGCTGTCGGCGTCTTTCCAGGCCAGGCTCGCGGGCAGCG
>JBOIGK010000230.1:0-4345 GCA_050742695.1 Advenella sp.
CCATAGAACGCCAGGTAGCCGCGCCATAGTACGCTCCACTGGTCAAAATCTTCAATCTGCGCACGCCTGATATTCGTATCCTGCATATGTTATTCCTGTCGTTGAAGCGACTGCGAATCAGCCACGATAGCATTGCTGCGATAACGCCATGGTTGGCGTATGATCGCTACCTTTTGCGTCAGTTATTTTTCACCTTGCCTATTGATGTTATTATTTGAACATAGATCCCTGGTTAGCTGGCTTTCATTCGATCTGACACTATTCTGAATCCGATATTCCTTATTAAATACCTATTTAAAGACAGGAGTTATTATGAAAGAAAAGAGCAAAGCAAGTGTGAAAAAAAGCACCGCCAATCGCCTGAAACTGGACGAGGCGGCCATTGAAAAAGCAAAGCAAAGTCTGGATGATGGCGCCGTTATAGCGCATGACAATCCGTGGCGCGAAGATATTGTGCGTCTGCTGAACGATGCGCTTGCGACCGAGATTGTCTGTATCTTGCGCTACAAGCGCCACCATTTTACCGCGACGGGATTGGAGTCCCCTGCCATCGCCGACGAATTTCTGGTACACGCCAATGAAGAATCAGCACATGCCGACGCCATTGCCAAACGCATCGTGCAACTGGGCGGCGAACCAGACTTCTCACCAGACACTTTATTGTCTCGCAGTCACGCCGACTATAACGACGATGCTGGTTTGCATGAAATGATCAAAGCGAATCTGATTGCCGAGCGGGTTGCGATTGAGTCGTATACGCAAATGATCGATCTGATTGGCGACAAAGATCCCACGACACGCCGTCTTCTGGAAGGTATCCTGAATGACGAGGAAGAACACGCCGACGAACTCAGCGACTGGATGCGATCTGTCGTGAAGTGACCCAAGCGGACTGTTATTGCAATTGAAAATTTACAAAAATTATAGTCTACGCGAAAATTGTTCGTTGACAATTCATTCGTAATCGCGGATTATCTCGTTTGTATTTTGACATATATATGGAGAATAAATCATGAAAAGATTAGGACTGGTTGCGATACTGGTATCTCTGCTTGGCTTGGCTGCATGCAATACCGTTTCTGGTGCAGGACAGGATCTGGAGCGCGGCGGCGCAGCGATCTCAGGTGCTGCCGAGCGTCATAAATAATTCCCAGCGCCAATATCAGTAAAGTTTTTTAGTTCTCCTTCGAGACACGTCCAAAAGCTCCACTGATCCGCGAAAAGCTGCCCGTGTATTCTGTACACGGGCAGCTTTTTTTTATTTTCCCGTGTTACCGCAACACGCGGGCAATAGTGCCAAGCCCATCCCAACCCGCGCGCAACACACCGATGGCTATATACTGCAGGCCTGTGTCAAATCAGTCCCCGCCTTTTAAAAAAATGCGTGACCTGCACGAGGTTTTGTCTTTTTTTTGAAACAACCGCTCCTGCACCAACCGTCGTGCGCCGCATCACCCTTTTGCTGGAATCTGCCCAGCCCTACTTGCGTCGTTAGGGCATACCCGAGTTGCTGTTCTGTGGTAATGGCGATAATATTGGCGCCAATATTATTTACAATATACGGAACGTCACATGCAGCAAATGGAACAGAAACTGTCTGAAGATACATTCGGCGCCGAACGCGCCCGGGCAATTTACGATATGGAAAACAGTACGATTTTCGCCTCCCGCAACGACGCCCGTTTTTCCTACTGCACCTATGCGCCTTCGCGGAAAGCTCCTGCCGGCCAAAAGCCGGCTCTGGTCGTTATTACCCATGGCACTGGCCGCGCCTTCACTGAATATCGCGATGCCTTTGCGGATTTCGCACGATGGAACAATTGCATTATTCTTTGCCCTCTCTTTCCCGCCGGTGTCCAGGGTGACGGAAATCGCGATGGCTTCAAGCAACTTGTCGAAAATGACATCCGCTATGACCGCATTTTGCTGGACATGGTCGAAGAAGTCGGCCACAAATTCAGTTGTGATTTCAACCGTTTTGCACTCTTCGGATACTCCGGCGGTGGCCAATTTGCCAATCGCTTTTGCCTGCTTCATCCGGATCGGCTCTGGGCAGTCTCTATCGGCGCCCCCGGTTCAGTCACCCTCCTGGATACCCAAAATGACTGGTGGGTGGGGGTAAAGGGGATGGAACAAAAATTTGGCATTACGCTGGATCTCGAAGCACTGAAACAGCTGCCAGTGCACATGATCGTGGGCAAGGCAGATCTGGAAACCTGGGAAATCACTCACAAGCAAGGCGGTAAATTTTTTATGCCCGGCGCCAATGATGCCGGCAGAACACGGCCGGAACGTCTGGCCACCCTGTGCAAGAGTTTTCAGGCAGCCGGCGTAAATGTGCGAATGGACCTGGTAGACAACGTTGCCCATAACGGACTGGCTTGCGTGAAACCAGTTCAGGATTTTATGGCCGACGTACTGCTGGATCTACGTTCTAAATCACAATCGTGATAATGTCGATCGCTAACCTGCATCAATAGGAACACTTATGTTCAGATTCGTGTTGTCCCGTTTTGCCATGGCCGTACCGACGCTGATTATCGTGGCCATTTCGGTGTTTGTCCTGATCCGGCTGATTCCGGGCGATCCGGCGCAACTGCTGTTGGGCGACATGGCAGATCCGACCAGCCTGGCCGACCTGAGAACCCATCTGGGACTCGATCGCAGCGTATGGGAACAGTTTATTATCTGGTTCGGCAATGTCCTGCACGGCGATCTGGGTATATCCATCAATCAGGGTGTGCCCGTGCTGGGACTGGTATGGGAACGGTTCACCGTCAGTGTGCAGATCGTGCTCGCCGCCGTATTGATCGCCACGCTCATCGCAGTCCCCGCCGGCATTATCGCGGCGTGGAAGCAGAATCAACCAGCAGATCTGGTGCTGATCGGCCTTGCAACGGTTCTGGTTTCAATCCCGACATTCTGGCTGGGCCTGATTCTTCTGCTGTTCTTTGGCTTGAAGCTGGAGTGGCTGCCCGTTGTCGGCTATGTCTCGGTTGCCGCAAACTGGAAGGCAGGCCTTTTGTATCTGGCGATGCCGGTCATGACGCTCTTCATTCATGAGATTGGCGTCATTATCCGGATGTCCCGGGCCAGTGCGCTGGAAGTCCTCCGGCTGGACTACGTCACGCATGCAAGAGCAAAAGGGCTTTCCGAGGGCGCTGTACTGATGCACCATGTTTTCAAAAATTCGTTTGGTCCCACATGGACGCTGATCGGCCTGGTATTGGGAAATCTGCTGGGTGGCATCGCTGTTGTCGAAACCGTCTTTACCATTCCCGGTCTGGGCCGTCTGCTGGTGGATTCAATTTTTGCCCGGGACTATCCCGTCATTCAGGGGTGCCTTCTTTTTGTTGCCGTCATCTACGTTCTGGTCAATTTGATCGTAGATCTTTGTTATCCGATTTTTGACCCAAGGGTAACCGCCGAATGAAAATTAAAATCCCCTTGAACGCGCTGTTGGGCGTTCTCATTGTTGGCATCTTGTTGATCATTGCCGTAACCGGCGTGGTCTGGACACCCTATGATCCCCTCAAAATCAATTTTGCAAGCCGGCTTCATGCACCCAATGCACAGTTCTGGCTTGGTACCGACGAGTTTGGACGAGATGAACTTTCAAGACTGATTGCCGCGGCGTCGACCAGCGTATGGATCAGTCTGCTCACCGTGTTCTTTGCCATCACAATCGGAACCTGCATCGGCCTGCTGACAGGATATCTGCGCGGCTGGACTGACCGTATAATCATGGCATTCAATAATGCCCTGCTGGCATTTCCCGGCCTGCTACTCGCACTGGGCCTGTTGGCAATTTTCGGCGCCAATAAATATGGCATTATTTTTGCCCTGGGATTGGCCTATGTTCCCTCCGTCACCCGGATCGTGCGCGGCGCTGTCCTTTCCCTGCGTGAAAAAGAGTTCATTGAATCTTCGCGTGTGCTGGGCAATTCGGAGCTCTACACCATGCTGCGCCACGTGCTGCCCAACTGCCTGGCCCCCATTACCGTCATGGCCACTGCCATGTTCGGCTGGGTCATCCTGGCCGAAAGCGCACTTTCCTTCCTGGGGTTGGGGGTTCCGCCGCCGGCCCCCACATGGGGCAATATGCTGGCCTCTGCACGCCCATATATTGATTCGGCTTCCTGGCTGACGATTTTTCCCGGCATCTGTATTGCCATGACATTGCTGGGCATCAATCTATTGGGCGATGCCATTCGCGACCGTCTTGATCCACGCATGCGAGGTGTGCGATGACTGAAAAACTGGTTTCCTTATCTAATCTGTCTTTGGCAGTCGGTGACGCCTGCAGGCTAATCGTCATGAGCGTTTCCTTTGATATCTCTGCTGG
>JBOIGK010000231.1:0-3829 GCA_050742695.1 Advenella sp.
GCGGCCTTCCAGCTCGTCCAGCGGGACACGCTCAACCTCACGGTGCGCCATTTTGGCAAACGCATCCGACGGCTTGAGCGCTGGCACCATGTCCGACAGATAGACTTCAGTTGTCAGGCGCGCTACATCGTTCTCGTGGTAGGCCTCATGAATTTTCTGGCACAGATCGCGCAAGCCCATGCGCTCATATTTTTTGAAGTCGGCACAAAACTCTGGCAGGATGCGCCACAGCGGCGCATTGCGATCGTAATCATCCTTGAACTGCTGCAGCGCAGTTACCAGCGTGTTCCAGCGCCCCTTGGTAATGCCAATGGAAAACAGAATAAAGAAGGAATACAGCCCGGTTTTTTCCACCACAATACCATGCTCGGCCAGGTATTTGGACACCAGCGCGGCGGGAATGCCGCTGTCGGCAAAGTTGCCGTCAATATCCAGCCCGGGCGTAATAATGGTCGCCTTGATCGGATCCAGCATGTTGAAGTTCTCGGCCAGATCGCCAAAACCGTGCCACTCGTCACCAGACTCGAGCACCCAGTCTTCCTGCTCGCCGATGCCTTCGGAGACCAGACGATTTGGTCCCCAGACTTTGAACCACCAATCGGTGCGCCCATACTCCGAGGCCACCTTGCGCATGGCGCGACGAAAATCCAGGGCTTCGCGAATACTCTCGGCAACCAGCGCCGTGCCGCCGGGCGGCTCCATCATGGCAGCCGATACATCGCACGAGGCAATAATCGCGTACTGCGGTGAAGTAGAGGTATGCATCAGATACGCTTCGTTGAAAATATTGCGATCCAGCTTGCGGTTCTCGGACTCCTGCACCACGATCTGCGAGGCCTGGGAAATACCGGCCAGCAGTTTATGTGTGGAGTGCGTGGCAAACACCATTGCATCCTGGCTGCGCGGCCGGTTCGGGCCGATCGCGTGCATATTGGCATAGAACTCGTGGAAGGCCGCATGCGGCAGCCAGGCTTCGTCAAAGTGCAACGTATCAACGATACTGCCCAGTTTTTCCTTGATCATCTCCACGTTGTAGATCACGCCATCATAGGTGCTTTGCGTAAGCGTCAGAATGCGCGGCGTCTTGTTCTTGAGTTCACGGGCAAACGGATTGGCTTCGATTTTTTTCTGAATGCTTTCAGGGTCGAACTCTTCCAGCGGGATCGGGCCGATAATACCCAGGTGGTTGCGCGTTGGACGCAAGAACACCGGTATTGCACCTGTCATGGTAATGGCGTGCAGAATCGATTTATGACAATTGCGATCGACCACCACTACGTCATCGTTGGCCACGTTGGCATGCCACACAACCTTGTTGGAGGTGGAGGTGCCATTGGTCACGAAATAGCAGTGGTCGGCATGAAAGATACGGGCGGCGTTGCGCTCTGACTCGGCCACCGGACCGGTATGGTCCAGCAACTGGCCCAGCTCCTCGACCGCATTGCACACGTCAGCGCGCAGCATATTTTCACCGAAGAACTGGTGAAACATCTGCCCGACCGGGCTTTTCAGAAACGCTACGCCGCCGGAGTGGCCCGGACAATGCCAGGAGTAGGAACCATCCTGCGCATACTTGACCAGCTCACGGAAAAACGGCGGCGAGAGCCCGTCCAGGTAGCTCTTGGATTCGCGAATAATATGGCGCGCCACGAACTCGGGCGTGTCCTCGAACATATGAATAAAACCATGCAGTTCACGCAGGATATCATTGGGAATATGTTCGGATGTACGGGTCTCGCCATACAGATAAATGGGGATGTCCTCATTGCGAAAACGCAGCTCGCCAATAAAGGTTCGCAGATTGCGGATGGCATGCGCCACGTCTTCGCGCGAGTCCACATCGAACTCTTCGTCATCGATGGACAAGATAAAAGCGCTGGCCCGGCTTTGCTGCTGGGCAAACGAACTCAGATCGCCGTAACTGGTCACGCCAAGCACCTCGACGCCTTCTGCCTTGATGGCATCGGCAAGGGCACGGATGCCGAAACCGGACGCACTGTCCGAGCGGAAGTCTTCGTCAATGATGACGATAGGGAAACGAAATTTCATCGGGTACTCCTGGCTGGCTGATCAAATAGCCTGATTATGTTCTTGGAAGTGTGACGCCTTGTTGACCCTGATACTTGCCGCCGCGATCGCGATATGACGTTTCGCATACCTCGTCGCCCTGCAGGAACAGAAACTGGGCGCATCCCTCGCCGGCATAGATTTTTGCGGGCAGCGGTGTCGTATTGGAAAACTCCAGCGTAACATGGCCTTCCCACTCCGGCTCCAGCGGCGTCACGTTCACGATAATGCCGCAGCGCGCGTAGGTGCTTTTGCCCAGGCAGATGGTGAGCACTTCGCGCGGGATGCGGAAATACTCAACGGTGCGGGCAAGCGCAAACGAGTTCGGCGGAATAATGCAAACATCACCCTTGAAATCCACAAAGGATTTTTCGTCGAAATTTTTCGGATCCACTATCGTGGAATTGATGTTGGTAAAAATTTTGAATTCGTCGGCGCAACGTACGTCGTAACCATAGCTGCTGGTGCCATAGCTTACGATCTTTTGCCCGTTAGCCTCGCGCACCTGACCCGCCTCGAAAGGAGTGATCATGCCGTCTTGCGCCGCCTGCCGAATCCACCGGTCATTCTTGATACTCATAGACTGTATCTCTCTGCTGGGGTCAGCCCCGAAGGGAAAAGCGCCATTGTAGCCCCTGCAGCTGCAGGGGAGTATGCATTTTTCATCAGTCCCTGAAAAACCGGCGATAGATCAGTTCCAGTCCGTTAACGGTGCCGCCCTTGATATCGGCCGACAGGTTTCTAAACAGCCGGTAACTGCCGCGCACCACGGTGCCGGTACCGGCCATGGCCTGCTCGACACTCACGGTCATGCCATTTTCAAATTTCTTGCTGGCCACGAAAAACTGCTGGGACAGGTCGCTCGATGATTCCTGATTGACGCTGGAGGCCACCGTTTTTTCCGGCAGGACCGTACCGGACTCGCCAATATTGCCCGAACGGATGGCAATATCGTCCAGGCCCAGCTTGCGATAGAACGGCTCGCCCCCGCCCACGATGGAAGATCCCACCGAGAACAGCAAGGCCGCGTCGCTGCCACTGCTGTCGGGGCCACGTCCCATCAGCAGCCAGGACAGTTTTTCCACCTCGCTCACGTCCGGATAGGACACCAGGTCGATCTTCGGCTTTCTGGCCGTACCCACCACCTTGACCCCTGCCTCCACATCCAGGCCGGTGCGCAAGGCTTCGATATCCAGGATGGGGTTGGCCAGGTTACCCTGGAAGGTAATGCGACCACGGCGGATCTGCAAACGCTGCCCATAGGCTTCGATCGCCCCGCCGCGTGTGCGGAAAGCGCCCACGCCGGTCAACTGGTTTTTTTCCTGGATCACATTGAGCGAGCCCACCAGGCCGGAGTCCAGCCCCATGCCGACGATATAAAAGCGCTTGCCCAGGTCCACCGTGAAATCCAGGCTCAGATCCAGGGGCGATTCTTCCTTGACCACCTTGGTCTGGCCCGGCTTGAGCACAACCACATCGCCATCGACAGTCGGCACACTACCCAGAATATCCACGCTGGCCCAGCCGGCATCGGCCGTGACCTTACCCTTGATGTCCACCTTGGGCAGGGGCGCATTGATATCCACGTCGCCACTGATCATCACAAAACGATCAGAGCGCTGAATGATCGGATAATGATCGAAGACAATCCGGAAATCGCCCTTGCTGGTATTCAGGTTCCATTTGCCGGTAATACCCAATGAGCCGTTCTGGGCCTCTGCATTATCGTCAATCCATTTCTTGGTGCGCCACTCATTGGCCT
>JBOIGK010000232.1:0-2397 GCA_050742695.1 Advenella sp.
CTGCTGGGACTGGCGGCTAACGGCGTGATCGATGGCAGCATGACTCTGGGGGATTTGGTACTCATCAATGCATTCATGCTGCAGCTGTATATGCCATTGCATTTCCTCGGTTTTGTCTATCGCGAAATCAAGCACTCGCTGGCGGATATGGAAAAGATGTTTCATTTGCTGGCGGAGGATGAGGAGGTAAAGGATAAACCCGGCGCAACTGATCTCATCCCTGGGAATGCATCGGTTCGCTTCGAGGGAGTCAATTTTAGCTATGAGCCCAATCGCCAGATCCTATTCGATGTGAGCTTCGACATTCCGGCTGGGCGCAACGTGGCGGTGGTCGGACATAGCGGCTCCGGCAAATCCACCCTGTCGCGCCTGTTATTTCGCTTCTACGAGGTTACCAATGGCCGCATTCTGATCAATGATCAGGATATCGGTGATGTGACGCAGAAAAGTCTGCGGGCCTCCTTGGGCATTGTCCCGCAAGACACTGTCCTGTTCAACGACAGCATCTATTACAACATTGCCTACGGACGCCCCGATGCAAGCCGTGAAGAGGTATTCGAAGCAGCCAGGTCGGCGCATATTCACGATTTCGTCGAGAGCCTGCCAGGCAAATACGAGACTGCGGTGGGAGAACGGGGATTAAAGCTTTCCGGCGGGGAAAAGCAACGGGTCGCTATCGCGCGCGCACTCCTGAAAAAGCCGGCAATCCTTATCTTTGATGAGGCCACGTCGGCACTGGACTCAAAATCGGAAAAGGCCATCCAGGCCGAATTGAAGCGTATCGCCGTCAACCGCACCACGCTGACCATCGCTCACCGCCTGTCTACCATCGCTGATGCCGACCAGATTCTGGTCATGGACAAGGGCAGTATTACCGAACGCGGCACGCACCGGGAACTCCTTGCGGCGAATGGCGCCTATGCTCATATATGGGACCTTCAACAGCAGGAAGAGCGGACGCGGATGCAGTCGACACTTCCAAACCCGGATGTCGTAGCGAAGGCCGGGTAAAATGCGTGCTGTCAATACCAGCATTTAAACGAACTGACTAGAATGTCTGTCAATGCCAAGCTTTGTGATACTGCGGTAGCAACGGAGCATGCAAGGGAACCAGAGATGCGCCGAAGAAAATTATTGCTGCCATCGAGATTCTGTCGGCCCAACCCATTATAATCCCCACTATTTTTGCCTCAGGTACTCCAAAGTGTTCATTACTCTTTCAGTGTTCCCCCAATATCTGCTACCCAAGCAGGCGATCACCGAATTGGCGGGCAAATTTGCCAAAGCCAATGCTGGCCGGTTGACTACCTTTGCCATTCGGCGGTTCGTCGAACACTACGGGGTAAATATGGATGAAGCGACTAATCCTGATATCCATAGCTATCGGACATTCAATGATTTTTTTACGCGTTCGTTGCTGGCAGAGAAGCGTCCCATCGCCCAGGCGGGCTATATTTGTCCGGTCGATGGCATCATTAGCCAGTTAGGGGTCATTCGCAGCAACCAAATAATCCAGGCTAAAGGGCGCGATTACTCCACGATTGCGCTCGTTGGCGGCGATAGCGAATTGGCTGAAAAATTTCATGATGGCAACTTTGCAACCTTGTATCTGAGCCCGAAAGATTATCATCGCGTGCATATGCCATGTGCTGGCCGATTGATCCGCATGGTTTATATTCCCGGCACGCTATTCTCGGTGAACCCAGGCACCGTCCGGGGCGTGCCCAGCCTGTTCGCACGCAACGAACGTGTAGTGTGTGTGTTTGAATCGGAATCCGGCCCATTTGTATTAGTGCTGGTGGGTGCCACGATTGTAGGAAGCATAGCCACTGTGTGGCATGGGGTCGTCAATCCACGGCGTTCAGCGGGGACTGGCGGGATTCGCGAATGGCGATACGATTCGCAATCTTTGATATTCCAGCAAGGCGAAGAAATGGGCCGCTTTCAGCTAGGCTCAACGGTGGTAATGTTATTTCCCAAAAACAAAATGGTGCTTAATCGCCAGTGGGCTCCCGGCCGAACTGTCCGCTTCGGTGAAATGATGGCCACAAGTACTGACCAGGAGGAGGTAAAGTAAAACGAAGCAAGACACTTCGACGACTTTGGGCAGATGGATAGAACGAAGCGCCAACCCATTATTTGGTGATTATTCCTTACCCCCATACCCCACCAATCTTCATGACAACGATTTTGATGGGTTGTACTGCACTTCCATTCCGACATGAGCCCTCCCGTTAATGATCAGGCGCTCTTTAACATTGCCGCCGGGCGCATTTCGACCTTGTTCTCTCCTACAGGATCAGATGAACAGGAGGTCTCGCAAGTCAGTTGTTGCGCCACACGTAATAACGTTTCACGAAATTCCTTGCCTACCTCCGGATGCTGCAAGCCATATGC
>JBOIGK010000233.1:0-4034 GCA_050742695.1 Advenella sp.
TGTACGAAAAAGTGAATGCATTGGGCATTGGCGCGCAGGGCCTGGGCGGCCTGACCACGGTGCTGGATATCAAGATCAATACCTATCCGACCCATGCGGCCTCTAAACCCATCGCCATGATTCCCAACTGCGCGGCGACCCGCCACGTGCACTTTGTGCTGGACGGATCGGGCGTTGCCAACCTGACGCCGCCGTCGCTGTCTGACTGGCCTGACGTGCACTGGGCCCCGGACTATAACGCCTCGAAGCAGGTGAACCTGGATACGCTGACCAAAGAAGAAGTGGCCAGCTGGCAGCCCGGTCAGACGCTGCTCTTGAACGGCAAAATGCTTACCGGCCGAGACGCGGCACACAAGCGTATTCAGGACATGCTGGCAAAAGGCGAGCCGCTGCCTGTCGATTTCACCAACCGCGTCATCTATTATGTCGGTCCGGTAGATCCGGTGCGTGATGAAGTGGTGGGACCTGCGGGTCCCACGACGGCCACCCGCATGGACAAGTTCACTGACATGATGCTGGAGAAAACCGGCCTGATTGCGATGATCGGCAAGGCCGAACGCGGTCCGGTAGCCATCGAATCAATCAAGAATCATCGCTCTGCCTATCTGATGGCAGTGGGCGGATCGGCCTATCTGGTCTCTAAAGCCATTCGTGGCGCAAAAGTAGTCGGGTTCGAAGATCTGGGCATGGAAGCGATTTACGAATTTGATGTGAAGGATATGCCGGTGACGGTTGCCGTTGACTCCAGTGGCACCTCGGTGCACAAGACGGGGCCGCGCGAGTGGCAGGCAAAAATCGGCATTATTCCGGTACCTGCATGATGGTTTGACGATTTGCGCTAAGGATAGTAGAAAGGCCGGCAGCCGGGTGTTGCAGGCCTTTTTTTATTTTGGTCGATAGTTGCTGTGTATACTTTGTGTATCGTGCAAATAAAAAAAGTAAGTTGTTGTGGATGTATAGATTTGGAGCATCACTGACTTACAGTCAATATCCATGAGGCCAAGAGGAATTTGTTCTGTTTGATTGAAAAAGCAGCGAAAGGCAAGTCATTTATTATTACCAAAGCCGGTAAACCCATGTTCACGTTGTGCCTTTGCCGGCCCCTCACGCTTCAAAAATGAAACGACTAGGGTTGATGGCCGGACAAATGTGCATCCGGCTGATTTCGATAGCCTCGGAAAAGATGAGGTTAAGCGATTATTCAATGGGAAGCATGAAGCTGTTGTCGGATAATCATTTTCTGTTGTGGGCGCTGCGAGCAAGAATGCCGAGACCAGACAATCGGCCTCGACATCTTCGGTTCAAAGCCAGTACGGTGCTGCGTTCAGTGCACCAGCCCCTGTTTTTTTAGCCAATCCTGGATCAGTTCTGATATCTGCCGGGAATTGGTATCCATCATCAGCATGTGGCTGTTGCCGTGAATTCCCTGCGCCGGCAGATCCAGCAGGTCGCCGTGGCCGCCGGCACGGTTCAGCGCGGCACGGAAACGTTCCTGGCGCTGCTTGATGCTCTTCCAGAACGGATAGTCCTGAATGTGATCGCCCCAGACCCATAGCATCGGCACATTGCGCAAGGGCGTCAGATCCGTTTTTTCCGGGTCTGGCGAACCGCTGGGTTCGACCAGTACCACGGCCTTGACTTTGTCAGGGTGTTTCAGGGCCGATGTCAGCGCAAAATTGCCGCCCTGGCTGTGCACCACAATCACGCATGGGCAGGCCTGTTGCACATACTGGTCATAGGCTCGCTGCGTGCGCTCGTCGTTTGTCGCCCAGCGCGGGATGCTTTGCTTGGTGAACTGGTCGAAATCGGCGATTGGAAACAGAGTGCCGGCGATCGCCTGTCGTGCTTTCGGGTCGCTCGAATAGGTCTTGCCGATGCGGAACAATTCCCAGGCTTCCTTTTTGGTGCGGAACACGGGCTCGCCCTGGAAAATTTCAGGATAACGCGCCCATGATGCACGGCCGCGTTCGACCGCATCGCTCACATACACACTCCAGCCGTCGCGCAGAAAATCCATTTCCCAGCCTGGTTTGCCGTCAGGTTTGGTTTCATACGTCGTACCCGATAGACCTCCGCCATGCCACAGCAGCAGGGGCACACTGGCGCGTGGCTTTTCCAGGATGGTGTAACGGGTGTACATTTGCCCGGCGACAAAATCGCCATTAGGATCCAGCGTTACAGGCGGTGAGCCGGGGCTGTACACCATTTTTTTGGTTGGCAAGCCTTTGAGCGTGACCTGTTCGCCACCGATATGATAGCTGCCGACTTCCTTTACGTTTAGTCCGCCCGTCTGGGCGCATCCTGCCAATAGTGTGATGGCTGGAAGCGCTAACGCTGCGGTTCGCATAGCAATACCCATGTTGTCTCCTCTTGCGGCATATCCCCGATGAACGCCCATTGCGTCATGCACTCGGCCGCGTTTCGAGTGCGTCAACGCCAGGGTTGTGTTTATTCCGATTGATTATAAGTGGCTTGAGCCATGTTCAGGCACGGCCCAATGCAGAGGGAATCTAATTGTTGTCGTTGTAATTGGTTACATAATGGCTGCTCATGATTCGCTTGGGATAGCCTCAAGGTTGGGTATTTCCTAATTGTTTCCCTTATCCGCGGTCTGTAACCTTGCGCTGTTCAAGTCAGCCCCCGCATGATTGCGGCACGAGGCTGGCTTTTTACTTATTTTCAAAGGAACTGTAATGAAGATAAATGCGACACGCATGATTCTGACAGCCCTGCTCGGTGGACTTGCGACAACAGCGCAGGCGGCAGGCACACTGGTCTATTGCTCAGAAGGCAGCCCGGCCGGTTTTGATACAGCACAATATAGCGCAGGTACCGATTTCGATGTCTCAGCCGAAACGGTCTACAACGGGCTGGTCGGCTTCGAGCGCGGCTCGACCGAAGTTATTCCGGCACTGGCTGAAAAATGGGATATTTCCGAAGATGGGCTGGTGTACACGTTCCACCTGCGCCCGGGCGTCAAGTTTCAGACTTCGCGCTTTTTCACCCCCACGCGCGGGCTGACGGCAGATGATGTGGTGTATACGTTCCAACGAATGATGAGTAAGGATCATCCGTTTCGCAAGGTCTATCCGACCGAGTTTCCGTATTTTACCGATATGGGCATGGACAAAAACCTGAAGTCGGTGGAAAAAGTGGATGACAATACGGTCAAGTTCACGCTGAACGAAGTGGATGCCGCTTTTGTGCAGAACATGGCCATGCCGTTTGCCGTGATTCTTTCCAAGGAATACATGGAAAAGCTGCTCGCCGATGGCAAACCCGAGATGATCAACCAGCAACCGCTGGGGACCGGCCCGTTTGTTTTCGAGCGCTATCAGAAAGACGCGCAGATTCGCTATAAGGCCAATAAAGACTATTGGGATAAGGCCGAGGGTCCGCTGGTGGATAATCTGATATTTGCCATCACCAAAGATCCGTCTGTACGCGCCCAGAAGCTCAAGGCCAACGAGTGCCAGCTGGCTTCATATCCCTTGCCGGCCGATGTTGAACGCCTCAAGCAGGATCCCAATCTGAAAGTGCAGTCCAATCCTGGCTTTAACGTGGGCTTCATTTATTACAACACTGAAAAAGAGCAATTGAAGAAACCCGAGGTGCGCATAGCGCTGGATATGGCCATTAATAAACCGGCCATTATCAAGGCGGTCTATGGCGGGCAGGGCGTGCTGGCCGATGGCCCCATGCCGTCCACCCAGTGGTCTTATGACGAAACCATCAAAAGCCGTCCGACAGACGTTGAGAAAGCCAAGGCGCTGCTCAAGCAAGCCGGCTATCCCGATGGGTTCGACATGGGCTTGTGGTCTTTGCCCGTGGTGCGTCCCTATAACCCGAATGGCCGCCTGATGGCGGAAATGATTCAATCGGACTGGGCCAAAATTGGTGTCAAGGTCAAAATCAGTACCTATGAATGGGGCGAATACCTTAAGCGCGCCAAGCAGAATACGCATGACGCCATCATGGTGGGCTGGACCGGCGATAACGGTGACCCGGACAATTGGCTGGGCAATCTGCTGTCA
>JBOIGK010000234.1:0-4790 GCA_050742695.1 Advenella sp.
TATCAATTGAACCGGTAGCCATGTTAGCCTCAAAATTTCATCTAAATACTTTAAAAGAAGCCCCTGCAGAAGCAGAAATCATCAGTCATCAGCTCATGACACGTGCCGGCATGATCCGCAAGCACGCCGGTGGTATCTACACTTATATGCCGCTGGCCCTCAAAACCCTGCGCAAGGTGGAGAACATCGTGCGCGAAGAAATGAACCGTGCGGGCGCGATCGAGCTGCTCATGCCGGTGGTTCAGCCCGCCGAGCTCTGGATGGAATCGGGCCGCTGGGTGCAGTATGGCGCCGAACTGCTGCGCATCAAGGACCGTCATCAGCGCGATTTCGTGCTTCAGCCCACCTCCGAGGAAGTGGTCACCGACATCGCCCGCAATGAAATTCACAGCTGGCGCCAACTGCCCGTGAATTTCTATCACATTCAGACCAAATTCCGCGACGAACGTCGCCCCCGCTTCGGACTGATGCGCGGACGCGAATTCACCATGAAAGACGCCTATTCGTTTGACCGCGACGAAGCATCTGCCCAGGCCAGCTACGACGCCATGTACGATGCCTACGTGAAAATCTTTTCGCGCCTTGGCCTGACGTTCCGCGCCGTGGCCGCCGACACCGGTTCCATTGGCGGTGATCGCAGTCATGAATTCCAGGTGATTGCCGACACCGGCGAAGACCTGATCGTCTACAATCCCGACTCCCAGTACGCCGCGAATATCGAACTGGCCGACGCGCCCTGCCTGCTTGCCTCCCGTGCGGCCCCCGCCGAAGCGTTGCGGGAAGTGGCCACACCGAACGCCAGCAAATGCGAAATCGTGGCCGAACAATTGAATGTCAGCCTGGAAAAAACTGTCAAGGCCGTGGTATTTATGACCACACCCAAGGAAGGCGCTGGCCAGTTGTGGTTGTTGATGGTCCGCGGCGATCATGAAGTCAATGAAATCAAAATCGGCAAGCTGCCCGCATTCAAGGAAGGCTACCGCATGGCAACCGAAGAGGAAATCATGGAGCACTTCGGCTCCAAACCTGGATTTCTCGGACCCGTCAAGCCCATCGGGCAAGTGCATCTGCTGGCCGACCGAACCGTTGCAAATATGGCCGATTTCATCTGCGGCGCCAATCGCGAAGGCTATCATTACGCCGGCGTCAACTGGGGACGCGATCTGCCCGAGCCCGAAGTGGCCGACCTGCGTAATGTTGTCGAAGGCGATCCGGCCACCGACGGCTCCGGCAAACTGGCCATCCAGCGCGGCATCGAAGTTGGCCATGTCTTCTTTCTGGGAGACAAGTATTCCGAAAAGCTCAAGGCCACATTCCTGAATGAACAGGGCAAGCCCGAGCCACTGCAAATGGGCTGCTACGGCATCGGCATCAGCCGCATCATGGCTGCCGCCATTGAACAGAACCACGATGCCAAGGGCATTATCTGGCCCCTGGCCATGGCGCCGTTCGAAGCAGTCATCTGCCCTATCGGCTTGAACAAAAGCGAGGCCGTTGCGCAACAGGCCCGCCAACTCTACGAAACCTTGCGCCAGGAAGGGATAGACGTCATTCTGGACGATCGCGACGTGCGACCCGGCGTCATGTTTTCTGAATGGGAACTGATAGGTGTTCCAATTCGTATCACGATTGGCGATCGTGGGCTGAAAGATGGTATCGTGGAATTACAATCGCGCAGTTGGCCAGAAGGGCAGAAGGTTCCTGTTGCAGAAATGTTAACAAGCATCAAATCCCTTTATAACGAGCTGAAAAACACGTTATGATTTCGTGATTTTCTTGGGTTTTTACACTTTCCGGTTGTGTTGCAAGGTCTGATTTGTTGGAAAATTCTTTTCATTTTCCCGTTCGCGTTTATTACGAAGATACCGACGCGGGTGGTGTGGTGTTTTATGCCAATTACCTGAAGTTCTTCGAACGCGCCCGCACCGAGTGGCTTCGCCATCTCGGGGTCAGTCAGACCGCGCTGGCAGGCAACGACAGGTTGATATTCATCGTTGTCAATACGCAGTTGCGCTATCGGTCACCGGCACGCCTGGATGACCTGCTGGCCATCAACAGCCGGATTACCAAAATGGGCGCCGCGTCCGTCCATTTTGAACAAGTAGCAGAACGCGATGGCATCCGACTGGTGGAAAGCCAGATTCAGGTATGCTGTGTAAATGCGGACACATTTCGTCCTGCTCCCATTCCAATGCCTATCCGACAACTATTTCCTTTCGTGCAGGACTAGATTTTATGCAACCTACCACCCCCGAAGAGATGTCGATTATCTCGCTGATCATCAACGCGAGCTTACCCGTACAAATCATCATGCTGATTCTGGTGATCATCTCGGTTCTATCATGGACCTATATCATCAGCAAGCGAATTGCGCTCAAACGCGCGCGCAATCAGACACGGGAATTTGAAGATGCATTCTGGAAAGGCGGCGACCTGACCACTCTGCACCAATCTATCGCCCAGAACAGTGAGCAGGAAGGTCCGCTGGCCCGTATTTTTGAAGCGGGCATGGATGAGTTCCTCAAGGCGCGCCGCAACGGCGTCAAGGAAGCCAATGCCCTGCTCGAAGGCCCTAACCGGGCGATGCGCGCGACTTATCAGCGCGAACTGGATGCCATGGATTCCAATCTGAACTTTCTGGCCTCGGCCGGCTCAGTCAGCCCCTACATTGGCCTGCTGGGCACGGTCTGGGGGATCATGCATTCATTCATCGGCCTGTCCGGCACGGCCCAGGCAACGCTGGCAGCGGTTGCCCCAGGCATTGCCGAAGCCCTGATTGCGACCGCCATCGGCCTGTTCGCCGCGATTCCAGCGGTCCTGGCCTACAACCATTTCTCGAATGACATCGACAAAATGGCCAGCCGTTTCGACAGTTTTATTGACGAATTTCTGAATATTTTGCAACGCCAGGTTCGCTAATGGCCAGAATACAAAACCGCCGCGGTCGCGGGCGCCGCATGAAAAACGAGATGAACGTTGTGCCGTATATCGACGTGATGCTTGTGTTGCTGGTCATTTTCATGGTGACCGCTCCCATGATCACGCCCGGCCTCATCAACCTGCCGTCGGTCGGCCAGGCATCTGCCGTGCCGGCCACCCCGGTGGAAATTGAAATGTCCGAGAACGGCGAAGTCAAAGTGCGTCAGCGCACCGCCGGCAAGAACTTTCAAACGATAGACAAAGCCAATATTGTGGAAGAAGTCAAAGCGCTGGTTGAGCCCGACAGCCCGGTCGTGATTGCTGCCGACGGCAAAGTGCCTTACGAAGAAGTCATGAAGGTTATGGACACGCTGCGCGGTAGCGGGCTGACGCGCCTGGGCCTGCTGGTCAACCAGAAATCCACAGACGGCAAAAAGTAAGCCGCCCACACTCATTGTCACCACATCTCAATTTAATGAAGCACTTCGATAATCCTAACGAATTTTATGATGAAGGAGATAATCGCAAAGGCCTGGTCGGCGCGATTATCCTTCATGCTTTGTTAGTGATCGCGCTGATCGCCGGGCTGTTCCAGTCCACAGAAGCACCGACCGGCCCAGTGCAGCTTGAGTTGTGGACAGAGGGCGAAAACCAGGTGCTGCAACCGCCGGCACAAACGCGCACGCCGGATCCAGCCGAAGAAGATACACAGAACGAAGAAGAGGAAGCGGCCTCGCCGCCGCCACCGCCCTCACGGGCCGCTGCGGCAGCCGCTGCAGCTGCGGCTGCGCAACAGGCGCGCGCCCAGCAATCACAACCGACAGAAAGCGAACAGGAAGACCCTGATATCGCGTTGGAAAAGAAACGCAAGGACGAGGCCCGGAAAAAGGCCAAAGAATTAACCGAGGCCAAAGCCCTCGCCCAGGAAGAAGCCAGGGAAGCGGCCAAAGCCCAGGCAGAGGCAAAACGCAAGGCCGAACAGCAAGCCAAGGCTGAGGCCGAAGCGCAAGCGAAGGAACAAGCACAGGCCAAGGCCGATGCTCAAGCCAAGGCGGCCGCCCAGGCAAAAGCCCGCGCTGACGCAAAAGCGAAAGCCGATGCCAAGGCTCGTGCCGAAGCTGAAGCCCGTGAAGAAGCTGAAGCCAAAGAAAAAGCAAAAGAAGAAGCGTCTGCCAAGGCAAAAGAGGCGGCAGAGGCAAAAGCCACGGCTGCCGCCGAAGCCAAGGCCAAAGCAGCTGCCGAAGCCAAGGCGAAGGCTGCTGCAAAAGCAAAGGCCGATGCCCGCAAAGCTGCACAGGCCAAGGCAAAAGCCGAATCCAAGGGCGATGCCCTGCGTGCGGCCATGCGTGGCGACGTCAGCAGCACGGCCGGTATTCGCGGCGGTCAGAGTGATCGCAATCAGGTCGGTGGCGGCGGCGGTAACTCCGGTTACGCGCGACGCGTGCAACAGTGCGTGGAGCCACGCCTGCGATTCTCCGGCAATCAGCGCCTGCAAGTGACCTATCGCGTCGACTTCGACAGCAGCTTCACACCAACCGCCGCCAAGATCCTGGTGCGTTCGGGCAATCCGGCATTCGACCGTGCGGTGCAGACAGCCCTTATGGCCTGCAAACCGTTCCCCAAACCCCCTGGGGGCGATTCCTACGTGACTGGCCCGTATCGCTACAACCCGAACTGATCCAGCCGGCACATTGGGGCCGATCGAAAAAGCGTGAAACAACATTTGCCTGCTCTGCCTCGTCAGAGCAGGCTTTATTGATACACTGTCGTTATTACATTCTGTAAGGAGACCGCAGTCATGACTGCCTCAATCAAAAAGGGAAATGCTGCCATTCCCGCCCGTGCTGTGCAGCGTTATATCGGCATCTTGA
>JBOIGK010000235.1:0-4698 GCA_050742695.1 Advenella sp.
AATATCGAAGGGGTTGGCAATGCGCGTACTGGAAACGTGAATAATGCCGGCGATACCCGCCAGCAGACCGGCGTAACCAAAAACAAAGAGATAGACACGTGTCAGGTTATAGCCAAGACGCTCGGCAATGGCAGGACTGCCTCCCATGGCGTAGACCGCGCGCCCCATCATCGTCTTGTTCAGTAGCCACCAGGTGAGCAGCGCCAGAATGGGGATCGCCAGCGTGGTATATGGCAGCGCCGTCTGCAACCCCTGGTTGTTCTGGAAACTGACAATATTTGCCTGCCCCACTGCCAACATGGCCGGAGGAATGTTCATGAAAAACTCGGTGCCGATAAACGCCAGCAGAAAGCCGCGGATCAGAAATTGCGTGCCGATGGTGACAACCAGGGACGGGGCTGCCAGCTTTTTGACCAGCCAGCCGTTGAGCAGTCCCAGCGCCAATCCTCCCATGGCGCCGGCCAGCAGGATCAGCACAAAAGGCGCCTCAGGGAAATACAGCAGCACGATCTTGGTCAGGCCGTACATGACCAGCGCCGCGATCGCGGTGAAGGAAACGTCCAGCCCGCCGGAGGCGAGCACCACCAGAATGCCCAGCGCGAAAATTGCCGATCTGGTTGCTGCCCGAAGTACATCAAACAGCGAACCCGGTTGGAAAAACATGGGATTGATGACAGCCACTACCGCGAACAGAACGACAATAAGGCCGAGTGTAAAAAACTCGGGGTGCCTGATCAGATACGGTGGGCGCTTGGGTGTGGTGCTGTCCTGTACGGCCGGGCTGGCTGAAGTCATTGTGGTCATGGTAGGCGGGATAGAATCAAAAGGGTTCAGGACAATAAGGCATGGTAAAGCGTATTTTCTTGCAGGCCTTCGGCCCGGAACTCATCGCTGATCCGGCCTTTTTTCATCAGCAGAATGCGGTCACAGTTGGCCAGCAGCTCGGGAAGATCGTCACTGATAATGATGATGCTCATGCCCTGATCTGTCAGGGATTGAATGATCTGGTAAATCGTATCTTTGGAGCCGACATCCACGCCAACGGTCGGGCCGTGCAGAATCAGCAACAGTGGATTGATGGCCAGCCAGCGCCCGATGAGCACGCGCTGCTGGTTGCCGCCGGACAGGCTTTGCACTGGGTTCTGAACGTTGGGTGTGGCAATTTTCAGCCTGTTGGTCATCTCTTGCGAAAAACGGGCCGCCTTGTCTTTCTGAATCTGTCCCAGTGTGTCGCACATTTGTGGCAGTACGGCAGTAATGGTGTTGTCGCTGATCGAGCGGGTCAGAAACAGGCCTTCGACCAGACGGTCTTCGGGGACATAAGCGATGCGATGGTCGGCGGCCTGCGCCGGCGTATTCACGGCGATCGGCTTGCCATTGAGTGTGAGGCTGCCGCGCTGCAGCGGTGCTACGCCGGCAAGGGCGCGCGCCAGTTCGTTCCTGCCTGAGTCGAGCAGGCCGGTAATGCCGATAATTTCACCCTTGTGCAACTCAAAGGACACCTCATCAAACCCCTGGTCGCGACCAATATTGTGCACGCCCAGCATGACTTCTGCCTGGGGTGTATTGCGACGATAGCGCTGATCGCTCAATACCCGGCCAGTCATCAGTTCGCTGATCTGGTGTTTGGTGAAGTGATTGATTTCGCCCTGGGTAATAACCTGCCCGTCACGCATCACAATCACATTGCCGCCGATGGCATAGCACTCGTCCAGCTTGTGACTTACAAACAGTACCGCGACGCCACGCGCACACAGGTCCTTGACGATGCGAATCAGGTTATCCACCTCTTTCTGGGTCAGCGAAGTCGTGGGTTCGTCCATGATGATGAAGCGCGCATCGCTGGCCACTGCGCGCGCGATAGCAACCAGTTGACGGGTGGCCAGCGGCAGATCTTCAATCTTGGTCTGAAGAAAATAGCGGTCATCCGGCAATTGCAGCTGGCGCAATGCGCCCACCGCGCGATCATGCAGCACCTGGTGACTGATCACTCGCGCCAGCCGGCCCTGATGTTCAGCCAGTTCCACGGTCAGGGAAATGTTGTCCATGACGCTCAGATTGGGAATCAGGGAAAGGTCCTGGTACACCGTTTCAATGCCGGCGCCCAGGGCGCTTAAGGCGGAAAATTGCTCGAAGCGTTCTCCGTCCAGAATCAGATCGCCTTCGTCCGGCGGCTGGGCGCCGGAAATGATCTTGATCAGCGTGCTTTTGCCGCAGCCGTTTTCCCCCAGCAAATGATAGATCTGGCCAGGATGAATATCCAGGCTGACGCCACGCAGCGCATGTACACCGGTAAAGCGCTTATGGATCTGGCGAAGCGACAGGAAGGCAGTGCCGCCTGGAGTGGGCGGCACGGGCGCGTTGCTGTGCGTTGGGCTAGTCGTAGTTGTCATAATCGTCCGGGCGGATATCCCATGGCGGGCCGCAAGCGCGCGGCCCGGTGGTGGTCAAGGCGACCGATCAGAAGTTATATTGCTTGTAGTTGCTCTTGTCTACGCGAACCCAGCCGGCGCCACGAATAATCATGCCTTTGCCAGGGCCTTTTTCGACAGTGACCTTGTCGTAGCCGGGCACACCCAGGTCGGTACCATTTTCAATGGTTTTGCCTTCGAGCAGCATTTTGGCGACATTGTTCATGGCCAGACCGGCATCTTTCGGATCCCAGAACGCGATGCCGGTAATGGCGTCTTTTTCCATGTAAGGACCGGCCTCGCCAGGCAGACCTGTACCGAATACGCATATTTTACCTGCTTTGCCGGCTTCTTCCACGGCCCGGCCAATACCGATCACGTCCAGAGACGAGGAGCCCTGAAAGCCAGCCAGATTCGGGTATTTGCGCAGCAACTGCTGGGCTACCTGATAGGCTTTCTCGCCATCGTTATTGGTTTCCTGCATGGTCGTGACCAGTTTCAGGTCTGGATACTTCGCCTTGGCGTTGTCAATACCGCCCTGTGCCCACTGTACTTGCGAGCGGCTGCCCAGTGAACCCACCAGCACGGCCCATTCGCCCTTGTTCGTCATGCATTTGGCCAGGCGCTCGTTCAGGTCGGCGCCATATTCATTATTCTTGAAAGCTTCCAGGTCGTAATCGGTGTTTTTCAGATTGTCCGCTTCGTGGGTCACAATTTTGATGCCACGGCTTTTGGCGCGGGCCAGAATCGGTTCCAGGGTAGGCGGGTCAAATGGCACAATGGCCAGTGCGCTGACGTTCTTGGCAACCAGGTCCTGAACGATTTTCAGCTGCTGGGCGGCATCGGCACGACCAGGGCCGGTTTGCGAAGCATTGATCTCGGGATTGGCCTTGGCAAATTCCTTGACGCCTTCTTCCATGCGGGTAAACCAATTGATCCCCGTGACTTTGACCACCGTTACGATGGATTTTTTCTCTTCGGCCTGCGCGCCCGCAGCAAAAACCGTGCTGATTGCGCAAGCCAGCAGGCACATTGGCAGTGTCTTTAGTTTCATACGTGTCTCCAAAATCCCATCGACGGACAGTGATCGGAACCGGATGGGGCGGCGCAGATCAATCGTTTCAATAGTGCCTCAGGCCTTCAGGGCCTGACGCCGCTTAATCTTCAGCTTCAGTTCCTGTCTGGAATAGGCCAGGAAGAACAATAGCAGCAGGCCCCAGATGCAGTTGCCGGCAAACTCGGATACGCCGATCAGATTGAACATGCTCGATAACAGTTGCAGTGCCGTGGCGGCAAAAAAGACGCAGACCACTCGCCCATAACCGCCGGCGGGATTGACGCCACCCATGACTG
Organism: Advenella sp.; assembly: GCA_050742695.1. Classification (GTDB taxonomy): domain Bacteria; phylum Pseudomonadota; class Gammaproteobacteria; order Burkholderiales; family Burkholderiaceae_B; genus Advenella. The sequence goes on from JBOIGK010000235.1 coordinate 3,765, forward strand.
CGATCAGGATGGCAATCAGCAGATACGAATCGCCATACTTGGCACTTGCGCTGGCGGCCTGACTGGCCGAGATCAGCCCCGAGCAGGCCGCCAGCAAGCCGCACATGGTGTAGGTGCAGATCAGCATGGTGTTGCGGGGAATGCCGGCGTAGAAAGCCGCTTTGGGGTTGGTGCCCTGCATATACAGGCGCAGGCCGAAAGGCGTGCGCTTGAGCAGCCAGCCCAGAAAAAGCACCACGGCGACAAAAAGATAAAAGGCAATGGGAATGCCCAGGATGTTGTCGTTGCCGATTGCCGATAGCGGTTCAATATAGGGCAGATTGACTGAAGAGCCATTGGATAACACGGTGGCAATGCCGGTAAACACCAGTTGCGTGCCCAGCGTGGTCAGAATCGGCGTCAGGTTAAAGCGTGCGATGATAATGCCGTTGAGCATGCCGCCCAGCAGCCCGACGCAGAGCATGAGCCCAACAAAGGAAAACGTGAACAGCCAGGGCGCGGCTTCGGCATCAATCCACTGTGGCAACAGCAGGGCCCCGATGACCCCGGCCAGGTTAGCCAGCGCAATGCCCGACAGGTCGATGCCGCCATTGCCCGAAATCATGGAGAGCATCATGGCCATGGCCAGCAAGCCCATTTGCGGCAATTGCATGGCCATGGACTGCAGGTTGAACACGCTGACAAAGTCGCCGCCAGAAGACAGAAAATAGCCAGCCATCACGATAACGATATTGATCGCCAGAAGGAATGTCAGTTGCCGGTCTTTGAAGGGGGATAGGTGGGTTGTCATGATTTACGAACCCTTGGAAAGCAGGGTGTCAATTTGCCCGCGATCGGGCATAGAGGCCGCGGTACCACTGCGGGTGACGGAAATACCGGCAAGGGCCGAGGCAAATCGCAAGGCTGCCTCGGGCGACTTGCCTTCTGCAAGCGC